>JBFZDU010000209.1:0-4722 GCA_041307205.1 Gammaproteobacteria bacterium
AGCCGCTTATCCACCTCGCGCAGCAGCAGCCCACCGCCATCCGAGGTGATACGCCCACCGTCAAATCGACCCATCACAGCGCGCCGACCGAGGGCGTGAAATTCCAGCTGCTCGGGATTACACTCTGTTCGCATAGGCCTTTGTTTCTTGTTGCTCGTAAGTGCTTGGTCGCTCTTACTTTATGCAACAAACAAAGGCCTATTTCCATACCTACGGTGAGCGATGCGGGCTAGACCGATTCCTGGGCCGCACACGCAGTGCAGGCGCAAGCCTGCCGCGCGGCTTCGCGGCGGTGTTCGCAGATCATGTCCCGCAGGTAGGCGGTGCAGTGGCCGCAGCAGCGCTGGAAGCCCAGATGCCGGCGCAGTTCCCGCAAGTCCTGCTTGCCGTCTGCCAGCGCCTGCTTCACCTGGCGGTCGTTGACCGCGTTACACAGGCACACGTACATGCTTTCCCTCCTTGCAGTGCCGGAGTGCCGGAGTGCCGGAGTGCCGCGGCGCGGCCCTGGCGGGGTTTCTCAACCGCCGACGTCCGCGGTGCTGGTGTCGGCGGGCGCCAGGGTCGTGTTTGCAGAGGCAGCTGCGAGAAGCTCCGCCCAGTCGGCCGCGACGATCTCTATGCCCTTGGTGGCACAGAAGCGGCGCTCCTTGGCCGTGGGGTCGGTGATCAGGGCCCAACCCGCAGGCTCGGCGGCGTTGTAGATCATGTCAGACAACACCATGCGTTCGGTATCGCGCAACAATCTCAGGCCCAGAAGCAAGTATTGCCTGCCGCGGCGGTAGTCCTTGACCGGATCGGGGATGGCAAAGCCGCCCATCAACTCGGTGATGTAATCCACGTAGTCGGCGTCAGAGGCGATATAGGTGGCATCCGGTCGCGGGCTGCCCATCGGCTTGAACAGCATGGGGAGCAGCGGGTCGATGGCCGCCTGGTCGATCTCGCGATACTGCCCTTCGGCATAGGCGTGGATGCGAAAGCGGAAGTCGGTGCCGCCGGTGCGGGCGATGCCGCGAATCAGGGTGTGCGGCACCGCCGCGTAGGAATCCTGCAGTTGGGTATCGCGGTTGATGTCGATCACATAGGGCGGACGAACCGTCGCCAACCAGTCGTGCACCGCCGCACGGGTCCAGAGGGTGTCGCCGTAGGTGGTGTCGAGAAAACGCGTTACCGCCTTGCGGCCGCGCTTCAGTTCCACATCCATCGCGGCGCGCGGAAACTCCCACATCAGCCGCGGCGACATCGGCCGCCCGCCGTTCATGGCCAGAATCAGGCTCTCGCTGTCGGCTGGCATGGCGGTGGCGCGGTTCGGCTCGACCACCGCTCTGAGCACGCCGGGTCCGAGGTAGGGGACGACGCTGCCGTCGCTGACGCCGTCGATCAATTGCTTGAGCAGGGCTTGGGTCACGCCGGTTCCTCGCGGGTGTAAGAGGGTCGTCGATTGCAGTTTCAAGCAAGACCTGGGCCATGCCCGCAGGGCCGATGCAACGTGCCATTCGGCGACGCCGCCCTGGCCATTTGTCGGGAATGCGACAGGGCGCGGCGGCGGTTGACTACAAACGCAGCAGTTCGACCTGGTACAGGCCGCCGATCACCAGGTACTCGTCTTCTCCCTGCAGCAGCCCGGGAATCAGGTCAGGGAAGAACAGGATCTTTGCCAACGGGACCCAGGTGGCGAACACCGCATCGCCAAACTCGTCGGCCCGCTCCGCCGACCCCGAAAACGAACTGAGGTTGTTCAACAGCAGGATCGGTTGCCGTGGGCTTGGGGTGGCCAGCAACTCGTGCGCGTCGATGTGGTTGGCGCCGCGAAACAGCCGCAGGCGCGGAGCCTGGCCATGGCGGACCGCGAGTTCGAACTGGCAATAGCTATAGAGCAGGTCTAGCTGTGCCTCCAGGGCGTTGGTGTTGTACAGCCCGTCGGCCCGTTGGGCGAGATAGCGCGCATAGTTGACCCCCGAAAAGTCCCCCAGCGGCCCCCGATGCTGACGTGGCAGCAGCCCGAAGCGCGACTCCACCCAGCCCTTGAGTACCGCGCCTTCGCGGGAATCGCAATCGAACAGCCAGCCGCGCAGCAGCCGGCGGTAGTCGAGCTTGTGACGACCGGGCTTGCCGCCGCGCGGATCCAGGCCGGCCGCCTCCGGATCACCCAGACAGAAGCTGGCGCGCAGGTAGTGCTGAAACAACTGCGCCCGCGCGCCGGGGTCCGGGGTGCGTGCCAGGCCGACGAACAACGCGTTGTGCAGTTCCAGCACGCCGTCGATCAGCAGCGGGGCGGGGTGGCGCTGAAAGGTGAGCCCACCGAGCAGGGCCGCCGGCAGATTACAGCGGTTTATTGGCAATCGGGCGGCGTTGGGCAGGGTCGGCAACGGCTGTGGCGCGACCGCGGGCGCGGCTTTGTGCTTATCCATACAGGTCCCGCGGCTTTGTTGGGTTGCCGACCATCGCCAGGCATCGGTAACGATTTAGAAAATGCAGCTAAAACAATGGCGAAAAGTAAATTTCACTGGTTGGCACACGCTTTGCTCCACCTGGGTTGTCGGACCAGCGCGTCCCGGATTTCAACCAAATACAGCGACAGGAGAAACAACCATGGCTTTGCGTCAGTGTGCGATCTACGGCAAAGGCGGTATCGGGAAATCTACCACAACCCAGAACCTGGTTGCCGGTCTGGCTGAACTGGGCAAAAAGGTCATGATCGTGGGTTGCGATCCCAAGGCCGACTCCACCCGACTCATTCTGCACTCCAAGGCGCAGAACACCATCATGGAAATGGCCGCCGAGGCGGGCACGGTCGAGGACCTGGAACTGGAAGATGTGCTCAAGGTCGGCTACGGCGACATCAAGTGCGTCGAGTCGGGTGGCCCGGAGCCCGGGGTCGGCTGCGCCGGCCGCGGCGTGATCACCGCGATCAACTTCCTGGAAGAGGAAGGCGCCTACGACGAAGACCTGGATTTTGTGTTCTACGACGTTCTGGGCGATGTGGTGTGCGGTGGCTTTGCCATGCCGATCCGCGAGAACAAGGCGCAGGAGATCTACATCGTGTGCTCGGGCGAGATGATGGCCATGTACGCGGCCAACAACATCTCCAAGGGCATAGTGAAGTACGCCAGCTCCGGCGGCGTGCGCCTGGCCGGACTGATCTGCAACAGCCGCAACACCGCCCGCGAAGACGAACTGATCATGGAACTGGCCCGGCAGCTGGGCACCCACATGATTCACTTTGTGCCGCGTGACAACGTGGTGCAGCGCGCCGAGATTCGGCGCATGACGGTCATCGAATACGACCCGACCGCGAAGCAGGCCGACGAATACCGGCAGCTGGCGCAGAAGATCATCGACAACAAGAACATGGTCATCCCCACGCCCATCACCATGGATGCGCTGGAGGACCTGTTGATGGACTTCGGCCTGATGGACGAGGAAGACGAGAGCATCGTCGGCAAGACCGCCGCGGTCGAGCAGGTATCGGCCTGAGTTTGATTCGCCGGGAGTGCGGCGGGCGATCGTGCCGCAGCCGTACCAAACTCCCGGAGAGGTCATTTCCCCCGTGTTCCGTCCACAGATTGGTGGCGGAGAACCAGGAGATAGAACATGTCTGCATTGAGTCGCGAACAGACCGAAGCCCTCATCCAGGAGGTGCTGGAAGTCTATCCGGAGAAGGCAAAGAAGGACCGCGCCAAGCACTTGGCCGTCAATGATCACGAGGTCGAGCAGTCGAAGAAGTGCATCACCTCGAACCGTAAGTCCCTGCCTGGGGTGATGACCGTGCGGGGCTGCGCCTACGCTGGCTCCAAGGGGGTGGTCTGGGGTCCGATCAAAGACATGATCCACATCTCGCACGGCCCGGTGGGCTGCGGCCAGTACTCGCGTGCCGGGCGTCGCAACTACTATGTCGGGGTCACGGGTATCAACACTTTCGGGACCATGAACTTCACCTCGGACTTCCAGGAGAAGGACATAGTGTTCGGGGGTGACAAGAAGCTCGACAAACTGGTCTCCGAGATCGAGGGCCTGTTTCCGCTCGCCAAGGGCGTGTCCATCCAGTCGGAATGCCCGATCGGCCTGATCGGTGACGATATCGAGGCGATTGCCAAGAAGAAGGCCAAGGAGCTGAACAAGCCGGTGGTGCCGGTGCGCTGTGAGGGCTTCCGCGGTGTCTCTCAGTCCCTGGGCCACCACATCGCCAACGATTCGATCCGCGACTGGGTCATCGGCAATCGCGACGGCGACGAGAGCTTCCAGACCACGCCCTACGATGTGTCCATCATCGGCGACTACAACATCGGCGGCGACGCCTGGTCCTCGCGCACCCTGCTCGAAGAGATGGGCCTGCGCGTGGTGGCGCAGTGGTCCGGTGACGGCACCCTGTCGGAGATGGAGCTGACCCCCAAGGTCAAGCTCAATCTGATTCACTGCTACCGCTCCATGAACTACATCTCCCGGCACATGGAAGAGAAGTACGGCGTGCCGTGGATGGAGTACAACTTCTTCGGCCCGACCAAGATCGCCGAGTCGTTGCGCAAGATCGCCGGCTTCTTCGACGAGACCATCCAGGCCAACGCCGAGAAGGTCATCGCCAAGTACGAGGCCGAGTATCAGGCGATCATCGCCAAGTACAAACCGCGTCTCGCAGGCAAGCGGGTGATGCTTTATGTCGGCGGTCTGCGTCCGCGCCACGTCATCGGCGCCTACGAAGATCTTGGCATGGAAGTGGTCGGCACC
>JBFZDU010000210.1:0-4004 GCA_041307205.1 Gammaproteobacteria bacterium
GTCGCTACCGGGCTCGAAGGCCAGGGCGCGCAGATAGGAGGGTGCTGATTGCAGGGTGGAGACCGGGCTGTCGCTGCGCCAGCGCCAGACCCTGCCGCGGCGGTCGGCGGCGGCAAACACCGCCCCTGCGGCATTGACGGCGACGGCCGTTATGGCCGCCCTGCCAGGCTGCCAGGCGCCCAGCAAGCGACCGCCGACCGACCACCACTGGATGCGACCGTCGCTCAACCCGAGCAGCACGCTGCCGCGGTCCCCGGCGGCGGCGAAACTGGATACCGGCGCGCCGACCTGCCACTGCTGCAGCTGCCGCCCCGACCGGTTCCACAGCCGCACCGCGCCGTCCCAGCCGGCGCTGAGCAGGTGCTGGCCGTCGGCGAGAAACGCCAGCCCGGTGACCTGGCCCGCGTGTGCCCGCCAGCTGCGCTGCGCGGCGCCGTCGGGCAGCCGCCACAGGCGCACCCGACCCTCCCAACCGCCACTCGCCCCGGTGGCGCTGTCCGGCGCGATGGCCAAGGCGCTGCCGCCGCCGTGCGCGTCCTCGACGATGCGCAGCGGCTCCTGGGCTGGCGGCAGGGCGGCGCAGCCCGCGAGCAGCGCGCCCACCAAGGTCAGCGCGCCACCCAGCCGCCTGGCGCACGGGACCGGGTTGCGCGAGGGTCGCGGGGACATGTGCGCACCCGCCTCAGAGCAGGACCCGTTCGATGCCGCCGCGCCTGGCCTGTTCGATGTAGCGCCGCTGCCAGCCCGGGCCCAGCAGGTGGTTGGCCAGTTCGATCACGATGTAATCGGTCTGCAGGCCGGTCTCGTCGGCATACTTGGCCAGGCCCTGCTGGCAGGCGGGGCAGGAGGTCAGCAGTTTCACCTGGCCCGGCACCGTGGTAGCGCTGCCAGTCAGTTCGCGCAGCCCGCGGTGCAGCTCTTCGGCCTTGCGAAACCGCAGCTGGTTGGCGATGTCGGGGCGCGCCGTGCCCAGGGTCCCGGATTCCCCGCAGCAGCGGTCCGACAGCAGCGCCGGCTGGCCCAGCAATGCCTCGGCAACCTTGGTGGGGTGATAGGTCTTCATGGGCGTGTGGCAGGGATCGTGATAGAGGTACTGCACGCCCGGTACCGCGCCGAGACGCAGGCCCTTCTCCATCAGGTACTCGTGGATGTCGAGCAGCCGGCAGCCGGGGAAGATCTGCTCGAACTCGTACTTGAGCAGCTGGTCCATGCAGGTGCCGCAACTGACGAGCACGGTCTTGATGTCCAGGTAATTCAGCGTATTGGCGACTCGGTGGAACAGCACCCGGTTCTCGGTGGTGAGCCGTTGCCCCTGGTCGTGCAGCCCGGCCGAGGTCTGGGGGTAGCCGCAGCACAGGTAGCCGGGCGGCAGGACCGTTTCCGCACCGACCTCCCAGAGCATGGCCAGGGTCGCCAGGCCGATGTCCGAGAACAGCCGCTCGGAACCGCAACCGGGGAAGTAGAACACCGCATCGGCCGACTCCTCGGTCCGGGCCGGATCGCGCAGGATGGGCACATAGCGTTTGTCTTCCAATCCCAGTTCGGCGCGGTAGCTGCGCTTGGGCAGGTCGACGCGGATCGGGCGGCGCACCAGTTCCACCAGCTGCGCCTGCAGCTTGGGCTGGTGCGTGGTGGCGCCGGGCAGCTTGTCCGGCCGGCCGAGCAATTTGAAGCGCTTGGCCAGGTCGTGGCCCAGCGAGATCGCCTTGAAACCCCAGTCGGCCATGCCCTTGCGCAACAGCGCGATGCTGCGCGGGTCGGTGGCGTTGAGGAACTGCAGCGCCGCCCAGGTGCCGGGGTTGAAGCGCTTCTTGCCGCGCTCGGTGAGGATCTTGCGCATGCGGATGGTGACATCGCCAAAGTCGATGTGCACCGGGCAGGGATTGGCGCACTTGTGGCAGACAGTGCAGTGGTCGGCGATGTCGTTCATTTCGTCGAAGTGCGCCACCGACAAGCCGCGGCGGGTCTGTTCCTCGTACAGGAAGGCCTCGATCAGCAGGCCGGTCCCGAGGATCTTGTTGCGCGGCGAGTACAGCAAGTTGGCCCGCGGCACATGGGTCATGCACACCGGCTTGCACTTGCCGCAGCGCAGGCAGTGCTTGATGTCGTCGTTGAGCGCGCCCAACTCGCTCTCTTCGAGGATGATCGCTTCCTGCTGCACCAGGCGCAGCGACGGCGTGTAAGCCCTTTCCAGGCCGGCGCCCGGCAGCAGCTTGCCCTGGTTGAAGTGCCCGTGCGGATCGACCTTGGCCTTGTAGGCGGCAAAGTCGCGCAGTTGGTCCGCGCCGAGGTATTGCAGCTTGGTGATACCGATGCCGTGCTCACCGGAGATCACGCCACCCAGTTCCTGCGCCAGCGCCATGATGCGGTCGACGATGCGGTCGGCCTCGCGCAGCATGACGTAATTGGCCGAGTGCACCGGGATGTTGGTGTGGACGTTGCCGTCGCCGGCGTGCATGTGCAGCGCGACGAACAGGCGCGCATCGCGGATCTCGGCGTGGATGCCTTCGAGGCGTGCCCGTACCGCGGCCAGGTCCTGGCCGGCGAAGATCTCGTTCAGGCGGTTGGCGATCTCCTTGCGGTAAGACTGGCGCAGGTCGCGGCGCAGCATCAGGTCCAGCAGGGTGTCGCCCTGGCGCACCGCCGGCACCTCGGGGTCGCGCAGCAAGCGGGTGTGGGCCGCGGCCGGGGCGTCCAGATTCTCCAGCACTCGCGTCCACCGGTCGTGTGCCGCACGCAGCACCTCGCGGGCGGACTCCTGCTTGGCCTGCAGGATGGCGGTGTTCTCGATCGAGTCCTCGTAGGCCTCGGCCTGGCGCGCCTCGGGCAGCTCGCCTTCGAGGTAGCTGCTTACCGCCGCCATGATCGCGAGCTTGTTACGGATCGACTGTTCGATGTTGATGCGTTCGATGCCGCGGCTGTAATCGCCGAGGCGCTCCAGCGGGATCACCACGTCCTCGTTGATCTTGAAGGCGTTGGTGTGGGCCGAGATGGCCGCGGTGCGGGCCCGGTCCAACCAGAACTGGCGGCGCGCCTCGGGGCTGACCGCGATGAAGCCCTCCGCCTCGCGCGCATTGGCCAGTTTGACCACCGCCGAGGCGGCGCGCGCCACCGCGTCCACGTCGTCCGACACCAGGTCGGCGAGCAGCACCATCTTCGGCCGCTCGCGTCGGTTGGCCGCCTTGGTCGCGTACTTCACGGCCTTGATGTAGCGCTCGTCCAGGTGTTCGAGCCCCGCCAGTTGCACCCCGGCGCTGGCCTCGATGAAGTCCTTGATCTCGACGATCGCCGGTACCGCCTTGCTCAAGTCGGTGCCGAAGAACTCCAGGCACAGGGTGCGCACCTGTGCCGGCATGCGGTGCAGCACGAAACGCGCCGAGGTGATCAGGCCGTCACAGCCCTCTTTCTGCACCCCGGGCAGGCCCGACAGGCACTTGTCGGTCACGTCCTTGCCCAGGCCGGCCTTGCGGAAGGCGCTGCCGGGCAGGCGCAGTTCTTCGCGCAGGCCGCGCCGGGTCTCGCCGTCGGAATTGAGCTCCCAAACCTTGAACCGCACTTCCCGCTGGTCGTGGATCTTGCCGAGGTTGTGGTCGATTCGCTCCACCTCGATCCAACCGGCATCGGGCGTGACCATGCGCCAGGAAGCGAGGTTGTCCAGGGTGGTGCCCCACAACACCGCTTTCTTGCCGCCGGCGTTCATGGCGATGTTGCCGCCGATGGTCGAGGCGTCCTGACTGGTGGGGTCGACGGCAAAGGCCAAGCAGTGCCTGGCCGCCAGCTCGGAAACGCGGCGGGTGACCACGCCCGCGCCGGCCCGCACCGTCGCCACCTTGCCATCCACCCCCGGCAGCTCGATCAGTTCCACCCCGGACAGGAACTCCAGTTTCTCGGTGTTGATCACCGCCGAACGCGGGTTCAGCGGCACCGCCGAACCCGTGTAGCCGGTGCCACCGCCGCGCGGGATGACGGTCAGGCCGCAGTCGATGCAGGCGCGCACCACCGCG
>JBFZDU010000211.1:0-5718 GCA_041307205.1 Gammaproteobacteria bacterium
GATCTCTCCAGCGCGGTCACCCGGCCAGCGGCATCGAAGGCCGCCACGCCATAGCGTTCGGGATCCGACACCCAATAGCCGAACACGGTCGCGCCGGCGGTGCGCGCGGCGGCCCGTTCCAGCAGCTCCACCAGGCCGTGGCCGTAGAAGATGTTGTCGCCCAGGATCAGGCAGCAGGGCTCGCCGGCGACAAAGTCCCGGCCGATCAGGAAGGCTTGCGCCAGGCCGCCGGGCTCGGGCTGCACCGCGTAACTGAGCCGGATGCCCCACTGCGAACCGTCCGCCAGCAGTTCCCGGAAGGCCGGGGCATCGCGCGGTGTGGTGATGACCAGGATCTCGCGGATGCCCGCCATCATGAGCACCGACAACGGGTAATAGATCATCGGCTTGTCGTACACGGGCAGCAGCTGCTTGCTGACCGAACGGGTGATCGGGTACAGCCGGGTGCCCGATCCGCCGGCGAGGATGATGCCTTTCATACGCATTGACTCCCAGGTAGGTGCCGATCTTTGTCTGAATCGCCAGGACACCCCGGTCCCGGCCCTGGCGCTCAAGCCCTTCCCGGCCTCACCCCTGCCCCAGCCGTTCGCGCCGATAGCTGCCTTCCTGCACCCGCTGACACCAGTCCGGGTGGTCGAGGTACCACTGCACCGTGCGGCCCATGCCCGATTCGAAACTCTCCTGGGGTTCCCAGCCGAGTTCGCGTCGGATCTTGGCGGCATCGATCGCATAGCGCCGGTCGTGACCCGGGCGGTCGGTGACGAACTGCTTCAGAGCGGCGTGCGGGCGGTACGCCGAGTCCGGCCGCAGCGCATCGAGCAGGGCGCACAGGGTATCGACCACCTGCAGGTTGGTGCGCTCGCTGTCGCCGCCCACGTTGTAGACCTCGCCCGGGCGGCCGGCTTCGAGCGCCCGCCAGATCGCGCGGCAATGATCCTCCACGTACAACCAGTCCCGGATGTTGCCGCCGTCGCCGTAGATGGGTAGCGGCTTGCCCTCCAGCGCATTTAGGATCATCAGCGGGATCAGCTTTTCCGGGAACTGGTAGGGGCCGTAGTTGTTCGAGCAATTGGTGGTCAGGGTCGGCAGCCCGTAGGTGTGATGCCAGGCGCGCACCAGGTGATCGGACGCCGCCTTGGACGCCGAATAGGGCGAGTTCGGGGCATAGGCGGTCGCCTCGGTGAACCGGCCCTCGGCCCCCAGCGAGCCGTAGACCTCGTCGGTGGAGACGTGCAGGAAACGGAAATCGGCCCGTGCCCCCGTGCCCAGTTCGCGCCAGTAGGCGCGGGCGCGATCGAGCAGGTTGAAGGTGCCGACCACGTTGGTCTGAATGAAGGCGGCCGGCCCGTCGATGGAACGGTCGACATGGCTCTCGGCGGCGAAGTTGACGATCGCATCGGGGCGAAACTCGTGCAGCAGGCGCTCCACCAGCACCGGATCCGCGATATCGCCGTGCGCGAACCGGTAACGCGGGTCCCCGGCCAGATCGGCCAGGGTGTCCGGATTGCCGGCGTAGGTCAGCAGGTCGAGGTTGAGGACCTCGGCGGCGGTCCTGCCCAGCACGAAGCGCACGAAATTGCCACCGATAAACCCGGCACCGCCCGTCACCAGTACTCTCATCGCGTCCCTCTCAACGCTCGCCGCACATCCCGCCAATCGGGTGGCGTCCAAGGGCGCCATTTTGCATTGTCTGGCATAGTTTGTGGGCAGGTAATTTCGACCTGGTTACGACAGCGCTTCAGTCGATGTCGCGCACGCGGCGAATGATCCCGCGCAGGGTCGCATCGGCAGGCGGCAGGCCGTGCACCAGCCAGGCCAGCAGGTCCTGATCCTGCATGCCGAGCAAGGCCACGAATTGCCGCTGCTGCTCGGGCGGCGCCGTCTCGTAGTGCGCGTCCAGGTAGCGGCGCAACACGTAGTCGAGTTCCAGCATGCCGCGGCGGCATTGCCAGCGCAGGTGGTCGAGGCTCGGGAGTGGGTCGCCTGAGTCGGGCATGGCTGGAATCCATCAACTACCGGGCCGGGGCCGAAACCCGGGCGCGCACACCCTTCGCAGGTGACGCACCCGGCCCTTACACCGCGTGTTTCAGCATCAAGGCCTTGATGTGGCCGATGGCCTTGGTCGGGTTGAGGCCCTTGGGGCAGACCTCGGCGCAGTTCATGATGGTGTGGCAGCGGAACAGCTTGTACGGCCCCTCCAGGGCATCGAGCCGTTCCTCGGTCGCCTGGTCGCGGCTGTCGGCGAGGAAGCGCCAGGCCTGCAGCAGGGCGGCCGGCCCGTGAAACTTCTCCGGGTTCCACCAGAACGACGGGCAGGCGGTGGAGCAACAGCCGCACAGGATGCACTCGTACAGGCCGTCCAGCCGGTCGCGCTCGGCGGGGCTCTGGTGGATCTCCTGCTCGGGCAGCGGGTCCTTGCGGATCAGCCAGGGTTGGACGGCCTTGTACTGCTGGTAGAACTGGGTCATGTCGACCACCAGGTCGCGGATCACCGGCCGGCCCGGGAAGGGCCGCACCTCGACCGGTTCCTTGAGTTCGGCGACCGGCGTGATGCAGGCCAGCAGGTTGCGGCCGTTGGCGTTCATCCCGTCCGAACCGCACACGCCCTCGCCGCAGGAGTGGCGGAAGGCGAAGGACTCGTCCTGGCGCTTGATCTCCAGCAGGGCGTCCCGCAGCATCATGCCGCGCCAGGTCTCGACCTCGAACGCCTGCATATAGGGCTGGCTGTCGGTTTCCGGGTTGTAACGATAAACGCGAAATTTCATCCGTCTACACCTCGCCCCTCGTGCCTCGATCCGTCCCGTTCAGTACACCCGCGCCTTGGGCGGGAAGCTCTCCACCGTCAGGGGCTTGGTCTGGACCGGCTTGAAATCCATGCGGTCGCCGTCTTTGAAATACAGGCTGTGCTTGAGCCAGTTCCGGTCGTCGCGCTCGGGATAGTCGGGACGCGAGTGCGCGCCGCGGCTCTCCTTGCGGGTCAGGGCCGACATGGCGATGGCCATGCCCACGTCGACCAGGTTCTCCAGCTCCAGCGCCTCGACCCGGGCGGTATTGAACACCCGCGACTGATCGCCCAGGCGCACGTCCGCGAGCTGCGCGCGCAGCGCCGTCGCCCGCGCCACGCCCTCGCTCATGATCTCCTCGGTGCGGAACACCCCGGCGTGGTCTTCCATCACCTTGCGGAAGTCGTCGCGCAGTTCGCGCACCGGGATTCCCTTGCCCTTGCGGTCCCAGCGCGTGAAGCGCGCCATCGCCTGCTCCACGCTGGCCTGGTTGAGCGGCCGGTGGTTGCGGTTTTCCTTGAGGAAGTCGATCACGTCCAGGCCCGCGGCCCGGCCGAACACCAGGATATCCAGCAGCGAATTGCCGCCGAGGCGATTCGCGCCGTGCACCGAGACGCAGGCGCACTCGCCGGCGGCGTACAGCCCCGGGACTATGTCCTCGCCGGTGCCCGAGGGCACTATCACCCGTCCCAGGCGGTCGGTCGGGATGCCGCCCATGACGTAGTGCGCCGTGGGGTACACCGGCAGCGGCTCGCGCGCCGCGTCCACCCCGGCGAAGATCTTGCCGCTCTCGCGGATCCCGGGCAGCCGCTTGCTGATCAGTTCCTCGCCCAGGTGATCGACCTTGAGCAGGACGTGATCGGCCTTGGGCCCGACGCCGCGCCCCTCCTTGACCTCGGTGACGATCGAGCGCGACACCACGTCGCGGCTCGCCAGGTCCTTGGCGTTGGGTGCGTAGCGCTCCATGAAGCGCTCGCCGTCCCGGTTGACCAGGTAACCGCCCTCGCCGCGCACGCCCTCGGTGATCAGCATCCCCTTGCCGGCGATGCCGGTCGGGTGGAACTGAAAGAACTCCATGTCCATCAGCGGCACGCCGGCGCGCAGCGCCATGGCCATGCCGTCGCCGGTATTGATGTGGGCGTTCGAGGTGGTGCGGAACACCTGGCCGCAGCCGCCGGTGGCGAGCAGCGTGGCCTTGGCCTCGATCAGCAGCGGCAGGCCGGTCTCGATCTCCATGACCAGCGCCCCGAGGATGGCGCCCTCGTCGTCGCGGATCAGGTCGATGGCGAAGTATTCGTCGAAGAAGTGGGTGCGCGCCCGCACGTTCTGCTGATACAGCGCGTGCAGGATGGCGTGCCCGGTGCGGTCGGCCGCGGCACAGGTGCGCGCCGCCTGGGCGCCGCCGAAGTTCTGGCTCTGTCCGCCAAAGGCGCGCTGGTAGATCTTGCCGTTCTCCAGCCGCGAGAAGGGCACGCCGTTGTGCTCCAGCTCGTACACGGTGGGGATGGCCTCGCGGCACATGTACTCGATGGCGTCCTGGTCGCCCAGGTAGTCCGAGCCCTTCACCGTGTCGAACATGTGCCAGTGCCAATTGTCGGGCATGACGTTGGCGAGCGCGGCGTTCACCCCGCCCTGCGCCGCCACCGTGTGCGAGCGGGTCGGAAACACCTTGGATACCACCGCCACCCGGGCGTCCGCATTGGCCAGCTGGATGGCCGCGTTCAGGCCGGCACCGCCGGCCCCGATGATCAGGGCGTCGAAACGTCGATTGGTCAGGGACATGTGTATTCAGCTCTCAAGCAATCCGGGCCAGGATCAGCACCTGCGCCGCCCACAGGCCGCTGCCCACCAGCACCAGGGCCACCAGGGCCAGCAGGGTCACGCGCGCGGCCGTGTGCCAGATGTAGTCCATCAGAATGTCGCGCACCCCGATCCAGGCATGCAGCAGCAGCGCGGCGAAGAACACCAGGGCCGCGACGCTGACCACCGGATCGCCCAGCCAGGCGCGCCAGGCCGCATGGTCGGCGGGCGCGGCGAACATCAACTTGAGCAACAGGTACAGGAAGAACAGCGCCAGGTAGATGGCCGTGCCGCGCTGGATGGCCCAGGCCTTGAGCCCGGAGGCCTTGCGGCTCACAGCATCACCCCCGTGACCAACAGCGCCAGCACGGGCGCGGCAATCAGCACCGCCAGGGCGGTCTGGCGGAACAGCGGCTTGTCCACCCCGATGTCCGCGTCGATCAACAGAAACCGGATCCCGGCCAGCAGGTGGTGCAGCAGGCTCCAGATCAGGACGAACACCAGCAGCCCGAACAACCAACCGTCGATCAGCGCCGCTGCCGCGGCGAAGCCGGCCTCGCCCGAGAGCGACAGATCGAGCAGGTAGATCAGCAGCGGCGTCGCCGCGAACAGCAGGGCGCCGCTCAGGCGGTGCAGGATGGACATGATCCCGGCGACCGGGAGCTTGATCTCGAACAGGTTGAGAAAAACCGGCCGTTTGCTAGTGGTCGTCATGCGCTGCCGCCCGCCTTTATGTTGCAATGCAATATAGTACGTGAAGGATTAGAAGGCTAGGCCACCTGCACCGAACGGCATTGGTTTTTTCAATGCGGCGGCGCGGTCAAAACCCACCGCCCCAGCGCCCGGCGACCGCCTACGCCAGCTGCCCGCGCAGGAACCGAAACAGTTTGCGCGCCGCGGCCGGGGGCTTGCCGGCGTCGCGTTCGGCCCGGGCGGCGCGCACCAGCTGCCGCAGCTGCTGCACGTCCAGCCCGGGGTGGGCATCGAACAACTCGGTCACCGCCGCGTCGCCCTCCGCCAGCAGCCGGTCCCGCCAGCGTTCCAGGGCATGGAAGTGCTGGTTGATCGCCAGCTGCGCCGACTGGCGGTCGTCGAGAAACAAGGCCGCCGGCCCGGTGTCCTCGCCGGCCAGCAG
>JBFZDU010000212.1:0-4914 GCA_041307205.1 Gammaproteobacteria bacterium
GCTGCCGAACAATCCGGTGGCGACGCTGCCGAACACCGAGACGGTGGTCAACGAGCAGGACTTCAACGGCGTCTGCCCGATCGCGGCCCGCGTCGCGATCCACGACGTGACGGCGGTGCTCGCCAACGACGTGCTGCCGAACCGGCTCGGGGTCAGCATTCCGACCAATGCGCCGGCCCGCGGCATCCAGGGGCCGGACTCCGACGGCGACGGCATCGGCGACAACGTGGGCGGCCAACTCAACCCCGCGGGCGGCACCCTGGTGATGAACCGCCGTGGCACGGTGGTGCCTACGGTGACCATCAACGCGGGCGCCGAGGCCGGCACCTTCCTGGGCGGCGCGGTTCCGCTGAACGACCCGACGGCCATCCTGTACTTACGTACCGCCGACCTGGTGCCGAATCCGCGGACCCAGGCGCAACGCAACCAGTGCAATGCCGGCGGGGCGACCAACCCTGCCTGCCCGGTGCGGCTGGCGGACAACGCCCCAGTGGAGCCGGTGGTGCTGCGTGCCAACGCGGGCGATTGCATCCAGGTCACCCTGCGCAACCGGCTGCCGGCCGTCGCGCCGGACCTGGCCGGCTGGCAGGACCTGTTCTGGGTGGTGAACCGCGATCTGTTCGCGGCCAACCGCAACCCGGCGCAGATGCGCTTCTTCAACAACAACCTGGTCCGTCCGTCCAGTTACGTGGGTCTGCACCCGCAGTTGGTCGAGCACGACATCACCCGCCACGATGGGGTGCTGGTCGGAAACAACGCCCTGGAGAACGGCCAGTTGGCCGCCCCCGGCGGTAGCTTGACCTATCGCTGGTATGCCGGTGATATCGCCTACGAGCGGGTCGGTGCCAGCCAGTTCCGGATCGTCGCCACGCCGATCGAGTTCGGCGCCACCAACCTGCTCTCGGCGGATCGCGTCAAGCAGCCGCAGAAGGGCCTGTTCGGTGCACTGGTGATCGAGCCGGCGGGTGCGACCTACGCCGAGACCACCCTGGTGGCCGACGGTCAGGGTACGGGGCAGGCCACGCGCCTGACCCGCGCCCAAGCCACCATCACGGCACCCGCGGGTGATGCGGGCTCCGGCGGCACCTACCGCGAGGCCCTGACGATCGGTCACAAGATCACCAACCTGCGCTGGAAGGACGGCCGGGCCATCGCCAACGTGAACCAGAACGAACTGGGTCGCGAGGGTGCGGAGGATTCGGGCCATGCGGGCTTCAACTACGGCATAGAGCCGCCGTGGTTCCGCTTCAAGCTGCCGCCCGACGTGCCCTTCGGCAACGCCAGTACGCCGAACAGCTACGGCAGCATCCCGAATGCTCACGCGATGTACGCCAATGCGTTGGTGGCGGGAGAGCTGAACAGCATCCCGGCGATCGCTGGGGTGAGTGCAGCGGGTGACCCGCAGACCCCGGTATTCCGGGCCACGGCAGGTGATCCCGCCCGCATGTACCTGCTGAACGGTGCTTCGGCGGACCGCGACGGGACCTTCATCCTGCACGGCCACCTGTGGCAGAAGGATCCGTTCGTCTGCACCGGTACGGCTCAGGACGACGAGGTCCTGCTGCCTGGCCGCTGCGATCCGAGCACGCCGGTGCCATCGCTGGCACTGGGTCTCAACCCCCAGGGCAAGTACGTGGGCGGCCAGGAAGGCATGGGCCACGTCTTCGGGCACTGGCCGATCCTGTTCACCGCCGGTGGTACCGGCAGCGTGCCGGGTGACTACCTGTACCGCGACTACAGCCCCTCGGGCAACGACAAGGGCCAGTTCGGTCTGCTGCGCGTGCAGTAACACTTGATTTGACAGCTTGGCTGGCGGGTCCCTTCGGGGGCCCCTTCAGGGCGCGGTTCGCAAGGGCCGCGCCCTTTTTCTTTTGCGCCCGGCAGGGCAGGCCGGGGCTGCTTGACCTGGGTCATATGGTTCCCGGGGTCCGGCCACGTAGCGTTTCCCGGTAGGCGATCGAGGTCGGTACCCGGGGTGCACCGCCATGACTAACGGCATGAGCACGCTCAGCTACGCGGTCCGCCTGCGCCCGGTTGGCCACTACTTGAGTCAACTTGCCCTGATGCTGGCCTTGCTGTCCCTAGCGCCCCTGGCGGTCGCGCTGGTGTTCGGCGAGCACGCCTATAGCCTGCGTTATGCCGCAGTGATCGCCGCCCTGCTGCTCGCCGCGCTCCCCGGGCTGCGCCTGCCCGGGTCCGGGCAGATCCAGACCAACGAGGCGATCGTGGTGGTCGGCTTGGCCTTCGTCCTCGCGCCCCTGGTCATGGCCTTTCCGCTGACGGCCGGCGGCCTGCCGTTCGAGGACGCGCTGTTCGAGGCCGTCTCGGCCATCACCACCACCGGGCTGTCCACCGCGGGGGCCATCGAGGGGCACTCGCCCGTGTTCCTGTTCGCCCGGGCCTGGATGCAGTGGTACGGCGGCTTGGGCATCGCGGTATTGTCGGTGGCCCTGCTGATGGGCCACCACGCCGCCGCGCGCCGCCGCGCCGAGCCGACCGAGAGCGAGAACATTGCGACTACCGCGCGCACCCAGGCGCGCCAGGCGCTGCAGGTCTATCTGGCGCTGACCTTGATCGGCACTGCGCTGCTGTGGGCGGTCGGGGGCGGAGGCTTCAGTGCCCTGGTGCACATGCTCTCGACCCTGTCCACGGGTGGATTCTCCAGCTTCGACGCCAGTCTCGCCGCCATGCCGCGCGCCGCCGCCTGGGTGGTGACCGGGTTCTCGCTGCTCGGTGCCGTGCCGCTACTGTTGTACTACTATGCCGCGACCGGGCGTCCGGCCGAGTTGCTGCGCGATCCCGAGGTTCGTGCTCTGGCGGTGACGGTGCTGGTGATTGCCGGGCTGCTCGGTCTCAGCCTGCACCACCATGTTGGGATGGCCTGGGGTGCGGCGCTGGAGCAGGGCGCGCTGCTCGGCACCTCGGCCCAGACCACCACCGGCTTTTCGACCCTGCCGGTCGGGGAGCTCGACCCGACCTCCAAGCTGCTGCTGATCATCAGCATGCTGATCGGTGGCGGCAGCGGTTCCACCGCCGGCGGCGTCAAGCTGTTACGCCTGCTGATGGTCTTGCGGCTGCTGCAATACTTCCTGCGCCGCACCACCATGCCGCCGCACGCAGTCGCCGAACCACGGCTGGCGGGGCGCCTGCTGGAGGCGATCGACGTCGAGCGCGTGACCCTGGTGCTGGGGCTGTTCGGCGCCGTCGCGGTGAGTTCCTGGCTGGGGTTCGTCGTCTATGGCTATGCGCCGCTCGATGCCCTGTTCGAGGTGGTCTCGGCGGTCGGGACGGTGGGCCTGTCGACCGGCATCAGCGCGCCCGATCTTGAGCGCCCGCTCAAATGGCTGCTGTGTCTCGACATGCTGGCGGGGCGCTTGGAAATCCTGGCGCTGCTGGTGCTAGTGTATCCACCGACCTGGATCGGCAAGCGGGCCTGAACCCATGCGAGCAGTCTTCATCGGCGCGAGCACCCTGGCGGTCACCACCGCGCGTTACCTGCTCAAGCGTGGTCATGAGGTGGTGCTCATCGAACGCGACAAGGAGCTGATCCAGGAGCTGTCGCTGGAGCTCGACTGCGGTTTCCTGCACGGTGACGGCAGCAAGCCGGCGATCCTGCGCGAGGCCGACCCCGAGCATACGGACACCCTGTTCTGCCTCACCGGTAGCGACCAGGCCAACATCATCGCCAGCCTGATCGGCCGTTCCCTGGGCTTCAAACGGGTCGTGACCAAGATCGACGACGCCGAGTTCGAACACATCTGCCTAGAGCTGGGGCTGGAGGACACCATCATTCCCGCCCGCACCATCGGCCGGCACCTGGCGGATCTGTGCGAGGGGCGCGACCCCCTGGAACTCTCCACCATGATCCGCGACGAGGCGCGCGCCTACTCTTTCGTAGTGCGTTCGGACCAGGCGGGGCCGCTGGCCGAACTCGACTTGCCCGAGCAGGCGCGCGTGATCTGCGTCTATCGCCAGGACCGGTTCATATTGCCGCAAGCCGAGACCCAGCTGAAGGCCGAAGACGAGGTGGTGCTGCTCACCCAGCGGGATCGCCTGGAGGCCCTGAAGGCGCATCTGGCGCCGACCAGTTGAGTCGGCTCCAGGGTCGGGAATGACCGCCGAGCCAGCCGGCACGGCGGTGCCAGCGGTGAAAGCGCTCGACCCAGCGCAGCATGCGTACCGGGGCGTGGGCCTTTTCCCATTGACCGGCGGTGTACTTGTTGGCCGCGGCGCGGGTTGGGTAGATGTGAATGCTGCCGAGAATCTGGTTCAAGCCGGTGCAGTTGCGCATGGCCAGCACCTCCTCTGTCGCCAGGTCCGCGGCCTGCTCGCCGAGGCTACGGACCTCGCGTAAGTGCCGCTACCTCCTGGCGTGACGTTGGTGTCGCCTCAACCCTGCGTTTTGTCAATTTTGCGAGCCTCATTCGCGAACTAATAGGTGTCGTATTCAGTTCGTCGACCTGAGCGCCGTTACCCGGGGCGAGTGATTTGTCGTTCCACCTGAGCGGTGTTTCTAGTGAGGAGAATTGCTGTGAAGAAGATTATGTTCGTAGCCATGACTGCCCTGCTGCCGACCTTCGCCGGTGCTGCCTATGTCGATGTCGCGGGCCATCCGGGACCGGCGATTGCGATGCCGGATGCCAGCCATGTCGCAGCCGGGGCGACGGTCGTCGCCCGCCTGGGTTCGCAGGTCGGCGCAAACCCGACCAAGAGCAAGACCGGCAGTCGCTACAGCGAGCAGGGCGCCACGGAACCGGTTGCCATGACCGGCGGGCAAGTGGGCTCGAACCCGACCCAGAGCGGCAAGGGCAAGACCGGCCGTCGCTACAGCGAGCAGGGCGCAACGCAACCGCTTGCCATGGGCGGCAACCAGGTGGGTAAGAATCCGGTCCGGGACGGCCGGGGCAAGACGCG
>JBFZDU010000213.1:0-5533 GCA_041307205.1 Gammaproteobacteria bacterium
CTTCCAAGGGATGCCGTGGCCGCGGTCGAGTTCCAGAATCCACTCGGCGGCGTTGTCGAGGAAGTAGCGGTCGTGCGTCACCGCCACCACGGTGCCGGGGTAACGGACGAGGAACTGCTCCAGCCAGTCGACCGACTCGGCGTCGAGGTGGTTGGTCGGCTCGTCGAGCAGCAGCATGTCGGGGCTGGACAGCAGCAGCTGGCACAGCGCGACGCGGCGCTTTTCGCCGCCGGAGAGGTTGCTGATCACGGCATCCCACGGCGGCAGCCTCAGGGCGTCGGCGGCGATTTCCATCTGCGTGTCGAGGTCGGCACCGGCGGTGGCGAGGATCGCCTCGCACTTGGCCTGCTCCTCGGCCAGGGCGTCGAAATCGGCGTCCGGTTCGGCGTAGGCAGCGTAGATCTCATCCAGCCGGGCCTTCGCCCCGACGATCTCGCCCAGTCCCGCTTCCACCGCCTGACGCACCGTGTGCGTGGGGTCGAGCTGCGGCTCCTGCGGCAGGTAGCCGATGCGGATGCCCGGCATCGGGATTGCCTCGACCTCGATGTCCTTGTCCACCCCCGCCATGATGCGGATGAGCGTGGACTTGCCGGAGCCGTTCAGACCCAGCAGGCCGATCTTGGCACCGGGGAAAAAGCTGAGCGAGATGTCTTTGAGAATCTGCCGCTTGGGCGGAACGATCTTGCCGACACGGTTGAGGGAATAAACGTATTGCGCCATGAATATTAAAAATCCAGAGTGATTTGACTATTGGTTAACGCCCGGGCACGGCTTGAATGCGCAAGCCTTGGCCGGATCGCGGCTGACAGTGCTGCCGTCCGGACAGAGTCTGACGTCGGCGGGGCACATGATGCCCTCTTCCGGCATCGGCGGAGGCGGCGGTGCGGCCGGCAAGGGTTTGCCCGCTTGGGGTGAGTTCGCCGGCTGGACGACGGTGTCCGCGCCTCCCGAACTGCATGCACCCAGCGTGGCCAGCAGCAGCACCGCGACGAGCCGTTTCATCAGGTCAATTCCCGGTCCAGAAGGGCTTTGAGCCTGACGAAGTCGATCTCGCCCAGCTTCTGCTCGAGGATACGGCCGTCCTTGCCGATGATGAAGGTAGTGGGAGTGAGCTGCACGTTGCCGAAGGCGCGCGCATGCTCGCCGTTGACGTCGAGCGCGATCGGAAACGGCAGTTGCCGCGTCTCCACGAAGCTCTGCACATAGTTGGGCGGGTCATAGCTCATCGCCACCGCGATGATCTCGAAACCGCGGTCCTTGTATTGCTTGTAGATCTCGACCATGTCCGGCATTTCCTTGACGCAGCCGGGACATGAGGTGGCCCAGAAATTGACCAGCACGACCTTGCCGCGCAATTCATCCAGGGTGAGCGTCTTGCCCTCCAGCGTGGTGAAGGTGGATGCCGGCGCGCCGGGCTTGTCCATCAGGGCGTAGGCCAGCGCGCCGGCGATGGCGAGCACGGCAGCCGCAATCAGTAAGGGTTTGGCAAGTTTCATGCGGATTCCACAGGATTAAACGGTTTGATACGACCGCGCCAGCGCGACATAGTGCTGCGCGGAATAGCTGAAATAGGCAATTTCTTCCTCGGTCAGCGCGCGCACCCGCTTGGCCGGGCGGCCCAGATACAGGTGGCCGGATTCGAGCACCTTGCCCTCCGGCACCAGCGAGCCGGCGCCGAGCAGCACGTGTTTCTGGATCACCGCGCGGTCGAGGATGATGCTGCCCATGCCGATCAGGCATTCGTCCGAGAGGGTGCAGGCGTGCAGGATCACCGTGTGTCCGACGGTGACGCGCGCGCCGATGACCAACGGCCCGCCCGCCGGGTTGGCCGGCGTCCTGTGCGACACGTGGAGCACGCTGTTGTCCTGGATGTTGCTCGCCTCGCCGATGGTGATGGCGTTGACGTCGCCGCGGATCACTGCGCCCGGCCATACCGAGGCGTCGGCGCCCAGGCTGACCTCGCCGATCACTGTGGCGCGCGGGTGCACCCAGGCGCCAGCGGCGAGTTGTGGATGGATGCCCCGATACGGGGCAAGGGGGTCTAAAGCCATGGTCGTCTTGGGGTTGAAACGCAGGGGTGCCGGGCCCAAATTATAATCGCTGTGCCTCGCGGCTTTGTTTCCGCGCCCCCTGCGTCCACTTTGTGAAAGATTTGCCATGACGACCCCGATGGACACCAACCCCCTGCTCGACTTTTCCGGCCTGCCCCGCTTCGCCGAATTCAAACCCGAATTCGTCACCCCCGCCATCGACCAGTTGCTGACGGACGCCCGCGCAGCCGTGGCGCGCGCGCAAGCCGCCGACACGCCGGCCGAGTGGGACGCCTTCGTCGCCCCGCTCGACGACGCCAACGAAAAGCTGGGCCGCGCCTGGGGCCAGGTGTCGCACCTGCATTCGGTGATGGATTCGCCCGAATTGCGCGAGGTCTACAACGAAAACCTGCCGAAGATCACCATCTTCTACGCCGAACTGGGACAGAACGAAGCGCTGTTCGCCAAGTTCAAGGCGCTGAAAGCCAGCCCCGGCTATGCCGCGCTGTCCGCCCCGCGCAAGAAGATCGTGGAGAACGAACTGCGCGACTTCCGCTTGGGCGGCGCCGAACTGCCTGCCGACAAGAAGGCGCGCTTCATGCAGGTGCAGGAGGAACTGGCCCAGCTGTCGGCCAAGTTCGAGGAGAACCTGCTCGACGCCACCAATGAATTTGCGCTTTATATCGACGATGCCGCACGACTGGCCGGCCTGCCGGAAGACGTGCAGGCGATGATGAAGGCTGCCGCCGAAGCCGACGGCAAGACCGGCTGGAAGATCACCCTGCAGATGCCGTCCTACCTGCCGGTGATGCCGTACGCCGACAACCGCGGCCTGCGCGAGCAGTTGTACCGTGCCTACGTCACCCGCGCGTCGGAATTCGGCAAGCCTGAATTCGACAACACCCCGCTGATCGGCAGCATCCTCAGGCTGCGCCGCGAGGCCGCCGAACTGCTGGGATTCAAAAGCTACGCCGAAGTGTCGCTGGCGGCCAAGATGGCCGACACCCCGGCCGAGGTGCTGAAGTTCCTCGATGAACTCGGCGCCCGCGCCCGCCCCTACGCCGAGAAGGACTACGAAGAACTGAAAGCCTTCGCCCGCGACGAACTGGGCCTCGCAGACCCGCAGGCCTGGGACAACACCTACGTGTCCGAAAAACTGAGCGTCGCCCACTACAGCTTCTCCGACCAGGAAGTGAAGCAGTATTTCCCCGAACCGCGCGTGCTGACCGGCCTGTTCAAGCTGATCGAAACCCTCTACGGCCTGCACGTGCGCGAGGACCGAGCACCGGTGTGGCATCCGGACGTCAAGTTCTACACGCTCTCCGACCACAGCGGCCAGCGCGTCGGCCAGTTCTATCTCGACCTGTACGCGCGCGCCTCCAAGCGCGGCGGCGCCTGGATGGACGACGTCATCACCCGCCGAAAGAAGGAAGGCGGCATCCAGACGCCGGTGGCCTATCTCAACTGCAACTTCTCCGGGCCAGTCGGCGACAAGCCTGCCCTCTTCACCCACGACGAGGTCATCACCCTGTTCCACGAGGCCGGCCACGGCCTGCACCACCTGCTCACCCAGATCGAGGAACTGGGCGTGTCCGGCATCAACGGCGTCGAGTGGGATGCGGTCGAACTGCCGAGCCAGTTCATGGAAAACTTCTGCTGGGAATGGGACGTGCTGAAGCACATGACCGCGCACGTCGACACCGGCGAGCCGCTGCCGCGCGCGCTGTTCGACAAGATGCTGGCCGCGAAGAATTTCCAGTCTGGTCTGCAAACCTTGCGCCAGATCGAATTCGCCAGCTTCGACATGCATCTGCACGACGACTTCGACCCTACCGGCAGCCGCACCGCGCAGGACCTGATCGACGACATCCGGAAGAAAGTCGCGGTCATCATCCCGCCGGCCTACAACCGTTTCCCCAACAATTTCTCGCATATCTTCGCCGGCGGCTACGCGGCCGGTTACTACAGCTACAAATGGGCGGAAGTGCTGTCGGCCGACGCCTCCGCGCTGTTCGAGGACGAGGCGGAAGGCTACGGCGGCGTGCTGAATCCCGAGGTCGGCCACCGCTTCTGGAGCGAAATCCTTGCCCAGGGCGGTGCCCGCCCGGCGCTCGAGTCGTTCAAGGCCTTCCGCGGCCGCGAGCCCACGATCGACGCGCTGCTGCGGCACAACGGCATGGCATGAGCGGCCCTCGCAGCCGCGACCTGCCCGTGCGGGTAAAGCCGGGGCCGGATATGGCCGTAAAAGGAGGAATGACGTCTTTCGGGAGCAAGGCATGAAAACAGGATTCCTCTGGATGGCACTAGGCATCGCGGTGGCAAGCGCGCCGCTTGCCGCGGCCCAGCTGTACCAATGGAAGGATGCCCAGGGCCGCATGCAGTACAGCGACCAGCCGCCGCCGCCCAGCGTCCGCAATGCCCAACAGAAATCGTTCAAGGGCAACGTCATCGAAGTCGGCGAGTCCTATTCCGCCAAAACGGCGCGCGAGAAGTTTCCGGTCACGCTCTACATCACCTCGTGCGGTGGACCTTGCGACCAGGCGCGACAACTGCTCGCAGAACGCGGCGTGCCCTACAGCACCAAGGATCCGCAGGCCAGCCCCGAAGCGCAGGCCGAACTGAAAAAGCTCACCGGCCAGTCGCGTGTACCGGTGCTCGTGGTCGGCAGCGACAAAATCGACGGCTTTGAAACCGGGCAGTGGCATGCCGCACTCGACAAGGCGGGTTACCCCAAGACCCCGATCCCACGGGCCAAACCGGCACCTGCGGCGGCCCCGCCCGCGCCAGCTGCGGCCCCCGCCCCCTAAGACATTCTTTTCAATACCCACTTGCGGGGTACTCCGATCCACTAGGGGCTGAAGCCCATGTGGAGTCGTATGCCTTAAAGGACTCCGATCCACTACGGACTGAAGCCCGTGTGGAGTCGTATGCGCTACACTCGGCGGCATGAAAATCGCTGCCTGGAACGTCAACTCCCTCAAGGTCCGCCTGCCCCAACTGCTGGACTTTCTCGCCACCCGCCAGCCCGACGCGGTGTGCCTGCAGGAAACCAAACTCACCGACGACAACTTCCCGGTCGCCGAACTGGAGGCCGCCGGCTACTGCGTCGCCTTCACCGGGCAGAAAACCTATAACGGCGTCGCCATCGTCAGCCGGGCCGAACCACTCGACGTGCAAATTGGCATCCCGGGTCTGGAGGACGAACAGAAGCGCGTCATTGCCGCGACCGTCGACGGCGTGCGACTGGTGTGCGTGTATTGCCCCAACGGCCAGAGCCTCGATTCCGACAAATATCCCTACAAGCTCGGCTGGTTCGACGCGCTCACCAAATGGCTGAAAGACGAGTTGGTGCGCCACCCCAAACTCGCCGTGCTCGGCGACTACAACGTCGCCCCGGAAGACCGCGACGTGCACGACCCCGAGGCGTGGAAGGACAGCGTGCTGGTGTCTGAACCCGAACGCGAACGCTTCCGCAACTTGTTGGCACTGGGACTGAAGGACAG
>JBFZDU010000214.1:0-3722 GCA_041307205.1 Gammaproteobacteria bacterium
CGCCCGAACCTGCGCCAACAGGCCGGTATGACGCGCCTATCGGGCCGGGGGCGGCCCTCCTACAGACCAGCACCTGCGGCCCGTATGTGGAGCGGCCCCCTGGCCGCGATCCGGTGCCGATCCAACCATCAGGGCCGGGGCGCATTGCTCCCGGATCGGGGCCAACCGCTCGGTCGGAGATGATCTTGATTTTCTCCTGCCGTCTCGGCCTGCATACGGCCAGTGCGTCGGCCGGGATCAGTGCCCGCCCCCGACTAAGCGGTGGCCTTGGCTTACGGCTCCTTGGCCACGAAGTCCAACGACGCCGAGTTGATGCAGTAGCGCAGCCCGGTCGGCCGCGGCCCGTCGGGGAAGACGTGCCCGAGATGGGCGCCGCACCGCCGGCAATGCACCTCGGTACGCCGCATGCCGTGGCTGCGGTCCTCGTCGGCGGCCACCGCGGCCTCGGTCAGCGGCTGCCAGAAGCTCGGCCAGCCCGTTCCCGAATCGAACTTGTGAGCCGCGTCGAACAGCGGCTCGCCGCAGCTCACACAGCGGTACTCGCCCGGGTCCTTATTGTTCCAGTAGGCGCCGGTGAACGGCGGCTCGGTTCCCTTTTCCCAGCACACATGGAACTGCTGCGGGGTCAGCGCGGCGCGACGCCCCTGGTCCCCATCGTCGTTCGATCCCATACGCTTCTCCGCCATGCACTGGGCTGATCCAACCGGAACTCGGCGGCCCCGGGGCAGCCCGGGACCCGCGATCGCTTGATATGCCCGATAAGCGCTTCCTATACTGCGGCGCCTATCGTTCATTGAACTCTATATAAACCAGGACGGCGCATGGCCACCAGAATCTTCAACCCCCCGGTGCGTAAGCTTATGGGCCCCGGGCCTTCCGACGTGCATCCGCGCATCCTGCGGGCCATGTCGCGCCCCACCATAGGACACCTGGATCCGCTGTTCGTCGAGATGATGGGCGAGGTCAAACGCCTGCTGCAGTATGCATTCCGTACCGAAAACCGCCTCACCTTCCCGGTCTCGGCACCCGGCTCCGCCGGCATGGAGACCTGCTTCGTCAACCTGGTGGAACCAGGCGACAAGGTGGTGGTGTGCCAGAACGGCGTGTTCGGCGGACGCATGCGGGAGAACGTCGAGCGTTGCGGCGGCGTGCCGATCCTGGTGCAGGACGCCTGGGGCGATCCGGTCGACCCACAGAAGGTCGAGGATGCCCTGAACGCCCACCCGGACGCCAGGATCCTGGCCTTCGTGCATGCCGAGACCTCGACCGGCGCCCAGTCCGATATCGCCACGCTGGCCCAGCTGGCGCGCAAGCACGATTGCCTGACCATCGTCGACACCGTCACCTCGCTCGGCGGGACCCCGGTGCTGGTCGACGAATGGGGCCTGGACGCCGTCTACTCCGGCACCCAGAAGTGCCTGTCCTGCACCCCCGGCCTGGCCCCGGTGACCTTCTCCGAGCGGGCCGAGCACCGCATCAGCAACCGCCGCAGCAAGGTGCAGAGCTGGTTCCTCGACCTCAACCTGGTCATGGGTTACTGGGGCGAGGGCGCCAAGCGCACCTATCACCACACCGCCCCCATCAATGCCCTGTACGGCCTGCATGAAGCCCTGGTGATGCTCGAAGAAGAAGGCCTGGAGGCCGCCTGGCAGCGGCACCGCAAATATCACCTGGTGCTCAAGGCCGGACTGGAGGCCATGGGCCTGACGTTCATCGTTGCCGAGGCCGCGCGCCTGCCGCAGCTCAACGCCGTGACCATTCCCCCGGGGGCCGACGACGCGGTGGTGCGCAGCCGCCTGCTGAACGAGTTCAACCTGGAGATCGGCGCCGGCCTCGGCGACCTGGCCGGCAAGGTCTGGCGCATCGGGTTGATGGGCTATTCCAGCCGCGCCGAGAACGTGCTGCTGTGCGTGGGCGCGCTGGAAGCGGTGCTCGCCGACATGGACGCCGCAATTCACCGCGGCGCTGCCCTGCAGGCGGTGCAGCACGCCCTGATCGGTTGACCGGTGCGACGCGCCCCGCGCGGCACGACGCGCAATGTGTCCCTGGCGATCGCCGGCGCCCTGTTGTTCGTGGTGGGTTATTTCGCCGGCAGCCGTTACGCCGGCTCGCCGCTGCAGGGGCTGTCGCTGGTATTGCTGCCCGAGCCCCCGACCCTGTCACCGCCCACCGGGGTAACACTCACCGACCGTTGGCGGCTGTTGCTGGTCGGCGACCCGGACGCGGCGGGCTGCCGCTCCCGGCTGACCTGGCTGGTGCAGGTACGGAACCGCCTGGCGCATCGCACGGATCTCGGCGAACGGATCGGGATTCTGCTGGTCGTACCCGAAGACGCTTTGCCATACCCCATGGCGGAGGTGCCGGGCTGGGAAACGGCGCCGGTAGCGCGCGCCGCGGCCCTGGACCTGGCCCGCCAGCTGGGCGTACCGCCGGCGGGCGCATTGGCTTGCATCGACTCGCCCCCGGTCCTGATCGACCCCCAGGCACGCCTGCTGGCGCTGCTACCGGTGGACCTGGCCCCGGCGACGGTGGCGCAGGACATCGAACAGGTGCTGGGGCATTTCGATCCTTAGTCCGCGCCTGCGGCCACCGTCCGTGGTGGCGCCCCCGGCTTCCTGGCCCGACGTCGAGGTGCCGGGGTAGGCTGCTGCAATTACTTCACTGGAAAGAACTTTATATGTCCCACGTCTCCCGACCGCGCGTCCGCGACCGCCTGAACACCCTGGCGCTGCGGCTGCTGCCGCAGCATCTGCTGGCCGCCGGCATGTACCACCTGGCCCGCTGCCAGTGGCGGCCGCTCAAAGACCGGCTGATCCGGTTCGTGGCACGCCGCTACCAGGTCGACCTGGCAGAAGCGGCCCAGCCCGATCCGGCGGCCTATGCGAGCTTCAACGCCTTCTTCACCCGAACCCTGCGCGCCGATGCCCGCCCCGTGGACAGCGCACCCGAGGCACTGGTCAGCCCGGCCGACGGTCGCGTCAACCAGGCGGGCGAGATCCGCGACGGCCGGCTGTTGCAGGCCAAGGGCCACGACTTTGGACTGGAAGCCTTGCTCGCGGGCGACCGCGCCCTGGCCGCGCAGTTCCAGGGCGGGCGCTTTGCGACCATCTACCTGTCGCCGCGCGACTACCACAGGGTCCACATGCCGCTCGCCGGCACCCTGCAGCGCATGGATTTCGTGCCGGGCGAGCTGTACAGCGTCAGCGACGCCACCACCCAGCTGGTGCCCGGGCTGTTCGCCCGCAACGAGCGGGTGATCAGCCTGTTCGATACCGAGGCCGGCCCCCTGGCGCTGATCCTGGTCGGCGCCATCTTCGTCGGCAGCATGGAGACCGTCTGGGCCGGCGAGGTCCGCGCTCCCGGCCGGACCCCGACCCGTTGGACCTACAGCGACGGCCCGGCCCTGGCCAAGGGCGCCGAGATGGGCCGCTTCAATATGGGTTCGACGGTGATCCTGCTGCTCCCGCCCGGCGCGGTCGAATGGCTGGACCTGGCGCCCGGGCGGCCGGTGCGGCTGGGCGAGCGGATTGGCCGGCTGTCAGGCCAATGAAGGCCGGATCGAGGATAGAGGGCCGAGGGCCTTAGAACACAGGGCCGAGGAACGAGGAACGAGGATCGAGGATCGAGGATCGAGGATCGAGGATCGAGGATCGAGGATCCACGACAGCGTCGCAGCCCAGCAACTCAGGTCAAGCCCAGACACCAAACAGAGTCGCGGCGCC
>JBFZDU010000215.1:0-7179 GCA_041307205.1 Gammaproteobacteria bacterium
GCCAGATCGGCCTGCAGGTGCAAGGCGCGAATACAGTTCCGGTCCGCTGCCAACGCCTTCTTCAGTAGGGCCTGGGCCCGGGGATACTGGCCGGCGGCGATGGCATCGTCGACCATCTCGCAGTAGTAATGGGCGCGTTCCGGCCCGAGTTGCTCGTCGACCAGCGGCTGCAGTTCCGCGGTGACCCCCAGGCACGCTTCCCAATCGCGCTCCTGCTGGTAGATGAGTCGCAGATTGCGCAGCGCCTGCTTCACGTGCAGCCGGGTTTCCTTCAGTTCCTTGAACAGGTTCTCGGCACGATCGTACAGGCCGGCGCGCATGTAGTCCTGCCCCAGTTCCAGCAGTGCCTGGGCGCGCTGCTCACGCGTCAGGGTCGGGCGCGCAATGAGATTCTGGTGAATGCGAATGGCCCGCTCCACCTCGCCCCGACGACGGAACAGGTTGCCCAGCGCGAGGTGGGTCTCGACCGTTTCGCTGTTGACCTCGAGCAACTGCACGAAGACATCAATGGCCTTGTCCGGTTCCTCGTTGAGCAGGTAGTTGAGGCCGCGAAAATAGTCCGGACTGCTTTCGCAATCGGGACGCGGCTCGTTGCCGCGGCGCGCGCTGCGACGCGCCGCCAGCCAGCCGGAGGCGGCGGCGACGGGCAGCAACAACCACAGCACTTCCTGCATCTGTGTCAGCGATCCCGCAGCGGCAATGCGCGCAGGTTGTTAATTTCCTGATGCGCCAGCTGAGAGCGTCGCCGCAACTGCAGGTTCTCACTGCGCAAACGGACCAGGCCGGCGATGCCGAGCAGGACTCCGACCACAAGCCCACTGCCGAACAGCAGGAAGAACACCATCCCCAGCGGCAAGCTGAGCTCGCCGAAATAGTACGAGATGGTCACATTGCCGGGATTGATGTAGGCGAACGCCGCCCCCAGCGTGAACACGCTCATCAGAACCAGGAGTTTCAGCAACTTCAGCACACGAATTTCCTCGTATGGGCGACGCCGGCAATGCCCGTCACCGGGGTACGAGGTGCTTATGATAGTGGCTGGCCCGGCCCGGCCGCCATGCCGCAGGGCAATCAGACGAACAGATCCACCAGGCCGCGACCCACCCACACGCCTTCCGAACCACCCCCCACCGTGGTCTGTGGTTCGAACGCCCCGCCAACCGCACCACCCCGGGGAGCATAGCGCTCCTGCGGAACAGGGGCCTGGCGGTCCGGCAGCTGGCGCTCGCCGACATCGACCTGCACCAATTGCAGATCCTGCTGACCCAGCATCTCGCGCAGCCGCGGCACGGCCTGTTCGAGGGCTTCGCGCACCGCCGCATGCTGTGACAGAAAGGCCACGCTCGCCTGGTCCTGCTGCACCACCACGCGGACCTCCAGTGGTCCCAGGTGCGGCGGATTGAGGCGCAGCCGCGCCACCTGCTGCTCGCGCCCGGCCAGCCAAAGCAGGCGTTCGCCGAGCGCCTGCTGCCAGACCGGCTCGCCGATCCGTTGCGGCAACGCCAGCAAGGCATCCCCTGGCCCAACCGCAATCCCGGGCAGCGCCGCCCTCAGGACCGCCGGACCGGACAAGAGAGCGCCCAGACCATCGGGCATGGAAAGCGAAGGTCCCTGGCCCAGCGGATTACCCAGCAGGTCATCCAATGCCGGCCGCCCCCCCTGCCCGACCAGCGCCAGGCCCTCGGACGGCCCCGCAAGGATCTGGCCGATTGCCCGCTGCAGCGGCTCAGCTTCACCGGGGCCGCCGCCCAGAAGTGCCTGCCGGTCCAAACCGGCCAGTGCCGGATCAAAGGCCCGATCAGATACCAGACCAGACATCGAAACAGACGCCGGGCCGGCAGCAACGGCCGCCAGTCCCGGCAAGGGCATGCCGGCAGTCGGCAAGGGAGTGCCGGTTCCCAGCAACTGCTGCAGCAGGGCCAAGAACTCCGGCGGCAAGGCGCCGGATTCCGCCAACGCCATCAGGTCCTCGACCTTGCCAAACTGCTGCATCCCCACCGACAGTAGCTGCGCGCCCCCAGCAACGCTGCGCGGCGCGGCGGCGCCGGGTGGTGCGCCCGGCAGGGGCAGCGGTAACAGTCCGATTTGCGACATGATTAACCTCGGGTGTCACCAATCAACCGGTATGGACAAAGCACATGACGTGCCAATCCACCTACCGCTCCCGCGGTGGATGTTTCCCGAGCCCCGGATTGGTTAGTCTTCGCACCATCGTGCAAGCAGCTGCTGGAGGGCGAAGATGAATGAACTGACAGGCAAGGTGGTGATGATCACTGGCGCGGCCGGCAATCTCGGCGGCGCCGTCGCACAGACCTGCGCCGCCGCCGGCGCGACGCTGGCACTGGTCGACCGCAATGCCAAGCGTCTGGATGCCCTGATCGCACAGCTGGAAAGCGGCGTCGCGGCGGCAAGCTTCCCAGCGGACCTGCTGGACCAGGCCAGCGTCGACGCGGCGGTCGCCGGCATCCGGGAGCGCTTCGGGTGCGTCGAAGTCTTGGCCAATATTGCCGGCGGCTTCACCATGGGGCCGCGACTCCACGAGACCTCCGACCAGGACTGGGACTTGATGCTGGATTTGAACGTCCGCAGCGTATTCCACACCTGCCGGGCAGTAGTGCCGGGAATGCTTGCCGCCGGCGGCGGCCGCATCGTCAACATCGCGGCGCGCGCCGCCCTCGAAGGCAAGGCGAAAATGGGGCCGTACTGCGCCGCCAAGGCGGCGGTCATAACCCTGAGCGAGACCCTGGCGGCCGAGTACAAGTTCGACGGCATCAATGTCAACTGCATCCTGCCCGGTACCATCGACACGCCGCAGAATCGCGCCGACATGCCGGACGCCGACCACAGCCAATGGGTGCCGCCCGCGGCCATCGCCGACGTGGTGTTGTTCCTGGTCAGCGCGGCCAGCCGCGCCGTGACCGGCGCCGCCATCCCGGTGTACGGTCGCAGCTAAGGCATGGCCGGCAACAGCCTGCGCCTGAGCTGTGGCCCGCGCACCTGCGCACTGTTGTGCGAGGCCATCCGCGGTTACGCCGCCGCGGCCTTCCCGGCCGGCGGCAGTGAATGCGCCCAAGCGTCCCGCGAGAGCCTGCTCACGCTGGCCGAGCGCTTCACGGCCGAGCAGGCCCGGGACGGCGTCATCGAACTGCGGACCCGCCAGCGCGCCCTGTTGCGTAGCGCCGTCAGCGGCTACTTCGAGCAGGTGGTGGAAGCGCCGGAGGCACTTGCCGCGCAACAGCGGGACCGGCTGCTGGCATGGCTGCGCGGTGAGGCGGTACCGGACGAGTCGTTGGACCCACCCGGCTGAGGCGCCTCAGCGCAGGCCCAACACGTCCTGCATGTCGTACAGGCCCCGCGGTTGGGCGCTGATCCAGCGCACCGCGCGGATCGCACCCCGGGCGAAATTCATGCGGCTCGATGCCTTGTGGACAATCTCCACGCGCTCGCCCTCGGTAGCGAACCACACGCTATGCTCGCCGACCACGTCGCCGGCCCGGATGGTCTCGAAACCGATGGCATTGCGATCGCGCTCGCCAGTCTGGCCCTCGCGGCCGTAAACGGCTACCTGCTTGAGATCGCGGCCGAGCGCCGCGGCAACCACCTCGCCCATGCGCAGCGCCGTACCCGAGGGTGCGTCTTTCTTGTGGCGGTGATGCGCCTCGATGATCTCGATGTCGGATTCTTCACCCATCACCTGCGCGGCGAGTTCCAGCAGCTTGAAGCACAGGTTCACGCCCACGCTCATGTTGGGCGCGAACACCATGCCGATGTCCGCGCCGGCCGCAGCGATGCGCTTCTGTTGCGCTTCGTCCAGGCCGGTAGTGCCGATCACCATGCGCTTGCCATGTTCGCGGCAGACATCCAGGTGGACCATAGTGGCAGTCGGGCCGGTGAAATCGACCAATACGTCGAAGGCGTCGATCACCTTGACCAGGCTGTGCGAGACCACGACGCCGAGCTTGCCCACCCCGGCCAATTCACCGGCGTCGGCGCCGATCAGGGTGGAATCCGGACGCTCGGTAGCAGCGCTCAGTTCTAGCCCATCGGCCTCGGTCACGGCCTGGATCAACGCCTTGCCCATGCGCCCGGCGGCACCTACTACGGCTACTCGGATCATTGCCCATCCCGGTAGAAGCTGATGAAGAGAGCCAATCATACATGCGGCGGCGGCCGGCAAGGCGTTTCCGCAGTCGGCAACCCTGGGGTACGCGACGCCGGCCAACCCAAGGTCTGTCGCTTCAAAACAACGAACCGCCAAGGCGCGACGGTCGCCAAGAAGATTTGCTGGAGAATCGTCGACCACACCCGGCGTTTGTGGTGCCTTGGCGGTCCGGGCCTGGTCAGAAACCCATACCCTCGAAGAATTTTTTCACGCCGTCGAGCCAAGTCGTGGTGTTGGGGCTGTGCTTGCTGCCGGAGTCGGAGATGCTCTGGTCGAAACGGCGCAGCAGGTCCTTCTGCTCGTCGGTCAGCTTCACCGGGGTTTCCACCAGGACCCGGCAGATCAGATCGCCCACCGGGCCACCGCGCACCGGCTTCACCCCCTTGCCGCGCATCCGGAACATGCGGCCGGTCTGGGTACCCTCGGGGATCTTGAGCATCACCTTGCCGTCCAGCGTGGGCACCGCGAGTTCCCCGCCCAGCGCCGCCGTGGCGAACGGGATTGGAACCTCGCAGAACAGGTTGGCGTCTTCCCGGGAGAAGATCGTGTGCGGTTTGACGTGCACTTGCACGTACAGATCACCGGGCGGACCCCCGTTCTCGCCCGCCTCCCCCTCTCCCGCCAGCCGAATGCGATCACCAGTATCGACCCCTGGCGGTACCTTGACCGACAGGGTCTTATGTTCCTGCACCCGGCCATGCCCGTGGCAGGCCCCGCAGGGGTCTTCGATCACCTTGCCTCGACCGTGGCAGGTCGGGCAGGTCTGCTGGACTGAAAAGAAGCCCTGCTGCATGCGCACCTGTCCGGCGCCATGACAGGTCGGGCAGACCTTGGGTGCGGAACCCTTGCGCGCACCGGAGCCAGCACAACTCTCGCAGGTCACCAGCGTCGGCACTCGGATCTTCACCGAGGTACCCTGCACCGCCTCTTCCAGCGTCAGCTCCAGGTTGTAACGCAGGTCGGTGCCACGATGAACGCGCGGACCACCGCCACCACGGCCACCGCCGAAGATGTCGCCGAACACATCGCCAAAGATGTCGCTGAAGCTGGCGCCGCCACCGCCGAAACCACCGGGGCCGCCGAAACCACCGGCGGCGCCTTCGACCCCGGCATGCCCGAACTGGTCGTAGGCGGCCCGCTTCTGCGCGTCGGCCAGGATCTCGTAGGCCTCTTTGGCCTCCTTAAATTTCGCTTCGGCCGCGGCATCCCCCGGATTGCGGTCCGGATGATGCTTCATCGCCAGCCGCCGGTACGCCTTCTTCAGCTCGGCCTCGCTGGCGTTCTTGGTGACGCCCAGGACTTCGTAGTAGTCGCGTTTTGCCATTGTATTCAGCTATCAGTCTCCAGCCGCCCACTACCAGCGCACGCCTCAAAAACGCCAAAACGTACAGGCACGCGGCGGCACCTGTACGTCCGGCTGGAGGCTGGCAGCTGGCCGCCGCAATTACCTCTTGTCGTCCTTCACTTCCTCGAACTCGGCGTCGACCACGTCGTCTCCCGCCTTGCCGCCACCCTGTTGACCAGCGGCGGCTCCCGCCTGCTCGCCTCCTGCGGCGGCGCCTGGCTGGGCCCCTTGCTGCGCGTACAGGCGCTCGGCCATCTTGCCGGCGGCATCGGTCAATACCTTGGTCTTGGCGTCGATAGCGTCTTTGTCTTCGGCCTTCATGACCGCTTCGAGATCCTTGATCGCGGCCTCGATGCCCTGTTTCTCGCCCGCCTCCAGCTTGTCGCCGAGTTCAGCCATGGACTTGCGTGTGGCGTGGATCAGGGTATCGGCGTGGTTACGGGCATGTACCAGCTCGTGGAATTTCCTGTCGTCCTCGGCGTGGGCCTCGGCGTCCTGGACCATGCGTCGGATCTCGGCGTCGGACAGGCCCGAAGAGGCGGTGATGCGGATCGACTGTTCCTTGCCGGTTGCCTTGTCCTTGGCCGAGACGTGCATGATGCCGTTGGCGTCGATGTCGAAGCTCACTTCGATCTGCGGCACGCCGCGCGGCGCCAGCGGCAGGTCGGTCAGGTCGAAGCGGCCCAGCGACTTGTTGTCGACCGCCCGCTCACGCTCGCCCTGCAGTACGTGCACCGTCACCGCCGACTGGTTGTCGTCGGCCGTGGAGAACACCTGCGACGCCTTGGTCGGGATCGTGGTGTTCTTCTCGATCAGCTTGGTCATGACGCCGCCCAGGGTCTCGATACCGAGCGACAGCGGCGTGACGTCGAGCAACAGCACATCCTTGACCTGGCCGCCCAACACACCGCCCTGGATGGCGGCGCCCACGGCAACGGCTTCGTCCGGGTTGACGTCCTTGCGCGGCTCCTTGCCGAAAATAGCCTTTACCTTCTCCTGCACCTTGGGCATGCGGGTCTGGCCGCCGACCAAGATCACCTCGTCGATATCCGCTGCCGACACGCCGGCATCCTTGAGCGCGACCCGGCAGGGCTCGACGGTGCGGTCCACCAGTTCCTCGACCAGAGACTCCAGCTTGGCCCTGGTCAGCTTGATGTTCAGATGCTTGGGTCCGGACGCGTCGGCCGTGATGTACGGCAGGTTGATGTCGGTCTGCTGGCTGGAACTGAGTTCGATCTTGGCCTTTTCGGCGGCCTCCTTCAGGCGCTGCAGGGCGAGCGGGTCGTTACGCAGGTCGAAGCCCTGTTCTTTCTTGAAGGTCTCGACCAGGAAGTCGATGATCCGCATGTCGAAATCTTCACCGCCGAGGAAGGTGTCGCCGTTGGTCGACTTCACTTCGAACACGCCATCGCCCACGTCAAGGACGGAAATATCGAACGTGCCGCCGCCCAGGTCATACACGGCGATCACTTCGTCTTTCTTCTTGTCGAGGCCGTAAGCCAACGAAGAGGCGGTCGGCTCGTTGATGATGCGCAGAACTTCCAGGCCCGCGATCTTGCCGGCGTCTTTGGTGGCCTGGCGCTGCGAGTCGTTGAAGTAAGCGGGCACCGTGATGACAGCTTGTGTGACGGTCTCGCCCAGGTAGGCTTCCGCGTCCTGCTTCATCTTCTGC
>JBFZDU010000216.1:0-6641 GCA_041307205.1 Gammaproteobacteria bacterium
ATTGGGCAGCCCGCCGCCGCCCGCCGCCACACCTACGCCCGCCCAGTAGCGCCACAGCACAGCCGCGCGGTGGCCCGGGTCACCCGAACCGGGCCGCAGGCCCGCCCGGCAAGCCGCCGGCCACGCCGCTCACTTGATGTGACAGAGTTTGCACTTGGCCTTAAGTGGCCCGGCATGATCGAGCAGCCTTTCCTTGATGGTGTACTCGTGACACCCGGCGCAACGCAGGTGGAACGCTTTCTTGGCCTGGATCGCGGCGCCTTCGTCCTTATCGTGATGACATTCATGGCAGCCCTGGATCGGCCCGTCCCCTTCCTGCGTGTGGTGGCAGGTCTTGCAGGTGGTGAAACTCAGGTCGGCGTGATTCTGGTGCCGGAAGGTCACCACGCCAGTCTTGGTCTCGAAGACGATCACCTGTTTGTCACTCGCGATCGGCGGGTCAGCAGCCCAGGCAGCGGATGCGGCAACCAGGCCGGCGACCAATATGAGCCTTGCGTTCTTGTAGACCATATGACCCCCTCTTTGCACAGCGCGGTCTTGCAGGACAGGTGCCACCAAGCTAGCCCCGTCGACGAATGCGGGTCAACGCGGGAACGCAATCGGGCGACACACGCTTTGTCGCACGCGGGCTTGAACGGGCCCAGGCGCGACGCTGAACCGCCGCGCGCGGCCGGACTGCCATTGCGCGGGGCGTCGACCACTGCGCTCAGTCCGTCAGGCACCGCAAGTCGAGGGTGTAATCCGTGAGGGCATAGGACGGCGCATCCAGCGGCGTTTCCGCCGCACCCGGCGCCGCCACGAACCGCGCCGCGCGCCGCCGCTGTGCCTCTACAGGGTCATCGGGCAGCCCCGGGTAACCACCACCGCCCGGGGCCCACTCGTGCACGCTCAGGCACAGCGCCTCGCTGCTGCCGGCTTGTGCCAGGCTGAAACTGACCGGGTCCTGGGCGGGCACCCCAGGATGCAAGCCGCGCCACGGCCGAAAGGCACGGTAGCGCACGCCAAACACCCGCAGCGGGCCTTGCTCGTCGTGCTCGTGACGCAACGGCAGGCGGATGCCGTTGACCGCGACCTGCCACTCTGAAAGATCGGCGTCTGCCCCATCCTGCGGCCGCAATAGCAGTTGCAGCCGACGACTGCTGGCGTCGACCAGGCGCGATCCCCCGCCTTCCTGCGAGGCCACGTCGCCGAGCAGCGGCCAGAACTCCAGCGCGGCATCCACGCGCAACACCAGGCCGCAGTAGGCGACCTCCCCCACCTGCCGCCTTACGCAGGGATCCAGGTTGCGGCTAATCACCGCGGGCAAGCCCAGCCCATGGCTCGCCAGCTCGGTGAACACCTCGCGCAGGTCCTGCGCCAGAAAAACCGGCAGCGCAAAGCGCTCGTGCAGTTCCGAACCCCAGAACCTGAGGTCCGGCACCGGGTCGGCCCGGGTCAACATGGCGCAGACGGCGCGCAGCAGCATGGCCAGCGCGGTCGCAAGCTCGGGGGTCTGCTGCATGCGAAAGGCCCGGAACTCCACCAAACCCAGCTGGCCGCGGCCCGGCAGGTAAGGGTTCCAGAGCTTTTCGATATTCAGTTCGCTGCGGTGCAGGTTGCCCGAGGTGTCGCAAAGGAAATGGCTGAGCGTGCCCCACAATAGCTCGGCGGACGGTCGCTCGGTGCGGCCCAGGTGCGCCAGGGCGATTCGCAGTTCGCGCAGGCGGTCCCAGGTGCCCTCGTCCGGCCGCGGCGACTGGCTGGCCCCGCCGAGATAATCGGTCGCGAAGCAATAGGACAGCGACGGGTGTCGGACCAGGTATCGAACCAGGCGCGGCAGCAATTGCGGGTGCTCGAGAAACGGGCTGGTCAACGGCGTCGGCCCGCCCAGGGTGAGCTGGCCGCCACCCCCGGAGTCGGTTTCGGCCCCGTTGTAGTGATAGCGAACCGGGGACAGGCTGCTCGCCGCGGCCGCGGCATAGAGGTCACGATGCCAGCGCAGAAAGCTCGTTGCGTCCGCAGCGGGGGCCATGTTGATCTCGATCACCGCCGGGTCGGGGGTCACGGTCGCAAAGGTGACGGAGGCATCTACCGGCGGCGGGAAGCCGCGCAGCACCAGACTGGCGAGCGCCCCGGCAGCCGTCTGCATGGCGCCGAGAAATGCCAGGAAGTGCGCCACATCGGGAAAGGCCGGCAGTTCCACCACCGGCACCGGCGTCGCTTGCCCAGCTACCGGCAACAACGCGACCGTAACCAGATAGTCGCCGGCCGCGGCCAGCGCGTCGCGGGCCCCGGTCTCGGGGATGGGGTGATCGTGCAGCGAGGGCCGCAACAGCTCGGGTGCCGCATCCGGATCAGCTGCCGGCCTGACACCGTCCAGCCGGAACACCAGGCGAACGACATCCGGTCCTGCAGCCGGAATCCGCGCCACGCTCCAACCCAGCGCCGACAGTGCCGAAGCCAGGCCCGTTGCCAGCACTGCCGCGCAGTCGTCGGCGCAAAGCCGCTCGCCGGCCGCGCTGGGTAAGAGCGGATCGGGCGGGCCGGACCAGGCGGGCGCACCGTCGCGCCGGGCGTACAGCCCGTAGCTCCAGCGCGCGCGGGGCTCGCCGCGGTACTGCCGCCCGAGGGTGCGAAGCACCAATGCCCCCGGCCAATGAGCCACCAGCCGGGCCACGAGTTGGCGGGCCCGGGCCTCCTTATCGCCCCCCAGGGCCTCGGCCAGCCATTCCGGCGATTCGGCGCGCCGGTCGGTGAACGTAGGCTCGCTGCCGACCCAGATCGTCAGGCCTGCCTCGCGCAGCGACCGGTCCTGCGCCGCAACTGCCGCGTCGAAAGCCTCCGTCATCACGCGCATCCCTCCGTGTCCACGACACCCGGTTGCAACAAATCCAGACGGCCAGGTGGCCTATGATCAAGCCATGCACCAGGATCCACCGACCGCAGGTACGCCATGCGCCGCATCCAGATTCATCACAGCACCGCCTACCACTACGCGCAGGCGGTGACGCTGCTCGAACACCGGCTGCTGCTGCGCCCACGCGAAGGCCACGACATCCGGATCGAATCCTCGCTGCTGCAGGTCAGCCCGGCGTTCCACATCATCTGGCGCCGCGACATCTATGGCAACTCCGTGGGGTTCGTCACCTTCGACGAGGCCAGCGACCGGCTGCTGATCACCAGCGACGTGATCGTGCAACACTACGAGGACGCACCGCTCGACTTTGCCATCGCCGAATACGCGGATCACCTGCCGTTCCGTTACGACCCGATGGAGCAGGTCGACCTGATGCCCTACCAGCTGACTGGTTTTCCTCAGGACAACACAGTGCTCGCCCAGTGGGTGCGCAAGCTATGGCCGCGCGGCGAGCTGGTGGCGACCGACGAGCTGCTGAACCGCCTCAACAGCGCCGTGGTCGAGCAGATCAAGTACGAAAAGCGCGAGGAACCCGGGGTGCAGTCGCCGGCGGTGACCCTGAACCGCCGCACCGGGTCCTGCCGCGATCTCGCCACCCTGTTCATCGAGGCCTGCCGCCATTGCGGCCTGGCCGCGCGTTTCGTCAGTGGTTACCTGGTCTCGGCGTCCAGCGTGGAAGACTATGGCACCACCCACGCCTGGTCCGAGATCTACCTGCCGGGCAGCGGCTGGATGGGCTACGACTCGACCAGCGGCCAGCCCACCGGCCCGGACCACATCGCGGTGGCCGTGAACCGGCGCCCGGACGCGGTACCGCCGATCTCCGGCGCCTTCATCGGGCCGCTCGACCCCAAGCCGGTGATGGCGGTCGAATGCGTGGTGCAACTGCTGTAGGCCACGCCGGCCGGGCTCGGTGTCATACCTCGCGGTAGATGGCCGCGCCCTGGCGCTTGAACTCCTCGGCCTTCTCCTGCATGCCCTGCTCCACCGCCACGTCGATGTCCTTGAACTGGTGCGACTTGGCGTAGTCGCGCACGTCCTGGGTAATCTTCATCGAGCAAAAATGCGGCCCGCACATGGAGCAGAAGTGCGCCACCTTGTGCGCCTCCTTGGGCATGGTCGCATCGTGGAAGGCGCGCGCCCGCTCCGGATCGAGCGAGAGGTTGAACTGGTCCTCCCAGCGAAATTCGAAGCGCGCCTTGGACAGGGCGTTGTCGCGCAGCTGCGCGCCCGGCAGGCCCTTGGCCAGATCCGCCGCATGGGCAGCGATCTTGTAGGCCAGGATGCCGTCGCGCACATCCTGCTTGTCGGGTAGCCCCAGGTGCTCCTTGGGCGTCACATAGCACAGCATGGCGGTACCGTACCAGCCGATCTGGGCGGCACCGATGGCACTGGTGATGTGGTCGTAGGCCGGGGCGATGTCGGTGGTTAGCGGCCCCAGGGTGTAGAAGGGTGCCTCGAAGCAGTCGGCCAGTTCCTTGTCCATGTTCTCCTTGATCAGCTGCATGGGGACGTGGCCGGGGCCTTCGATCATCACCTGCACGTCGTGTTCCCAGGCGATTTTCGTCAACTCGCCCAGGGTCTCCAGTTCGCCGAACTGGGCGGCGTCGTTGGCGTCCGCCAGGCACCCGGGACGCAACCCGTCGCCGAGCGAGAAGCTGACGTCATAGGCCTGCATGATCGCGCAGATGTCCGCGAAGTGAGTGTAGAGGAAATTCTCCTGGTGATGCGCCAGGCACCACTTGGCCATGATGGAGCCGCCGCGCGAAACGATGCCGGTGACGCGCTCGGCGGTGAGCGGGATGTAGCGCAGCCGCACCCCGGCGTGAATGGTGAAATAGTCCACGCCCTGCTCGGCCTGCTCGATCAAAGTGTCGCGGAACATCTCCCAAGTGAGTTCTTCGGCCTTGCCGTTGACCTTCTCCAACGCCTGGTAGATGGGCACGGTACCGATCGGCATCGGGGCATTGCGCAGGATCCACTCGCGGGTCTCGTGGATGTGCTTGCCGGTGGACAGGTCCATCAGGGTGTCGCCGCCCCAGCGCGCCGACCAGGCCATTTTCTCTACTTCTTCCTCGATCGAGGAGGTGACGGCCGAGTTGCCGATATTGGTGTTGATCTTCACCCGGAAATTGCGCCCGATGATCATGGGCTCCAGTTCCGGGTTTTTGATGTTGGCCGGGATGATGGCGCGGCCGGCCGCGACCTCGGCGCGCACGAACTCTGGGGTGATCCGCTCGGGCAGACGGGCGCCGAAGCCCTGCCCCGGGTGTTGCCGCAGCAACCGGGCGTAGCGCGGATCGGCACGCAGCTCGTCCAGACGCTGGTTCTCGCGGATGGCGACGAACTCCATCTCCGGGGTGATGATGCCGCGGCGCGCATAGTGCATCTGGGTAACATTGGCGCCGGCCTTGGCGCGGCGCGGGGGGCGGATGTGCTCGAACCGCAGCCGCGCCAGTTCCGGATCGTGCTGGCGGGCATGGCCGTAGCGCGAGGTCGGGCCGTCCAGCTGCTCGGTGTCGCCGCGCTCGACGATCCAGGCGCTGCGCACCTCGGGCATGCCCCGCATCAGGTCGATCGGCACGGCCGGGTCGGTGTAGGGACCGGAGGTGTCATACACATAGACTGGCGGATTCTCTTCGACCCCGTCGCTGCTGTGGGTCGGGGTCAGGGTCACTTCGCGCATGGGCACGCGCAGGTCCGGGCGCGAGCCCTGGACATAGATCTTGCGCGATGCCGCGAAGGGTCGGGTGACCTCCTCGGACAACGCGGCGGTCTTTTTCAGGAATTCCTCGGGAATGGCGCTCATCTTTGCCTCCAAACGACGGGGAGAGGAACGCCCGATGCGCCCAGCTTCCCTCCGCCGGCATGATCCGGGTCAGGTGGTAAGGGTCTTTCTCAGCCCCGGCGGGACAGCACGAACCGCGATGGGACACCCCCAGCCGAAAGGTCGAGTGTAAAGCTCGGATAAATCGGATGCCAGCACCAGGCGTCTGTGGTGACCCCGGCTCCTGTCACCCCGCCCTTGCCTGCACGATCGCCACCCCGTACGCTATCGGAGCGCGCACACGCCCATCTCGACCGGAGATTTTCCATGCTTGTCAAGGACATCGAACAGGCTCGCCGCAACATGGTGCTGCAGCAAATCCGCCCCTGGGACGTGATCGATGAGCGGGTCCTGGCGGTGATCCAGCAAGTGCCCCGGGAGCGGTTCGTACCCGATGCCTACCGCGGCCTGGCCTTCGCCGATATCGAGGTGCCGCTGGGCCACGGCCAGACCATGATGCCGCCGCGGGTCGAGGCCCGCATGCTGCAGGCCCTGAACGTCCAACCCGGCGAACGGGTGCTGGAGATCGGCACCGGGTCGGGCTTCGTCACCGCCTGCCTGGCGCGACTGGGGGGACAGGTCACCAGCCTGGAGATCCACGCCGACTTTAGCGCGGCGGCGCAGGTGCGACTGCAGGCCGAGGACATTAGGGGTGTCGAGCTGCTAACCGGCGACGCGTTCGCCACCGCCTGGGGGGACGCACGCTTCGACGCCATCGCCGTCACGGGCTCGCTGCCGCGCTGCGCGAACGCCTTCGAAGCCCTGCTGGCGATGGGCGGACGCCTGTTCCTGGTCTGCGGCCAGGCACCGGCCATGGAGGCCCTGCTGGTGACCCGGGTCGGCGAGAGCGCCTGGCACCGGGACAACCTGTTCGAAACCGCTCTCACCGCCCTGGAAAACGCCCCCCAGCCCGAACAG
>JBFZDU010000217.1:0-11561 GCA_041307205.1 Gammaproteobacteria bacterium
GGCGGCCGCCGCCTGCACGATCCGCGCGACCAGGTCTTTGATCAGGCCGTCAAGATCGCTGCGGTGCCCGTCCACCTGCAGTTCCTGCAGCACCTGGCCGTTGCGTGCCAGCACCAGGCGCACCGCAACGCGATCCCCCTCCACCGTGTAGGTCCCGCTGGGGCGGATCGCCCCGCTCAGGTCGGCCGCGTTCACATACACCAGCGGCAGCGCGGGTGCCTCGTTGCGGGCCGCGGCGTAACTGCTAGCGCGCAGCCGCTGGCGCAGCCCGAGCGACAGCTCGAGGTCGTCGAGCAGCGCCGTGCTGTTGAGCAGCACCGGGTGCAACAGCAGCGGCTTGGGCGCGTACCAGGGGATGCGGGCGCGCTCGGCCTCGGTCAACCGGCCGATGTCGAAACTGCTGCCCCGCGGTGCCGCGATGCGCGGCCGCTGGATGCCGCCGATGTTCTGCGCCAGCTGCGGCACCTCGTCGACCGCGTACTGGAACAGCTGGCTGACGTCCACGAACTCGTCCTGGCGCAGCGCCGGCCCGCGCATGCCCTGCAACAAAGCGTAGGTCAGCAAGCCCTGTTCGTATTGGGTGGCCTCGTAGCTCACCGCGTCGGCGGCGCTGCCCATCAGGACATGAAAGCCGGTCCGGTCCTTGAGCCGCTCCAGCGCTCGCACCTGGTCCGACGGGATACTGCGTTCCTCGACCAGGTTGAGCGCTGCCTGACCGGCGGCGCAGGTGTCGAGGATGATGACCTGTTTGAGCGCGCCCGAATCCTTCAGCCAGCTCACGAGTTCGGCGCTGCTGACGGCGCTTCCGGCGCGCACCTGGGGGTCGTCCAGGCCGGTCGAGCGGGCCTCCTGGGTGAGGAAATAGTATTCGTCGCCGCGCGCCGTGCCGTGCCCGGACAGGTAGACCACCAGCAGGTCGCCGGGTTTGGCGGCGCCGGCCGCGCTAAAGGCGCGGCGCAGGGTCTCCGTGGTGGGAAGCCCGTCACAGTCCTGGCCGGTGCTCAACAGTTGCAGCTCGATTCGCCCGATCGCGGCAAAGCGCTCCGCCCCCAGGCGCAAGGCCGTCGCCATGTCGCGCGCATCCTTGGCCGCGTAGCGCAGGTCGAGGCCGTCGTCCGCATAGTCGGACACCCCGGCCACGATGGCCCAGAGCGTGGGTCGTTGCGCGGGCGGGTCGCCGGGCGGGGTGAAGACCTCGACCACGCCGCGACTGGCGAGATAGCCAGCGGCGTTGTAGGCCTTGACCTCGACCCGGTTCTCCCGGCCCGGCACCAGGTAGGGGTGGTCGGCCAGCGGCAGCTCCAGGGCGAGTTCCGGTGCCTGCGGATCGGCCGCCGGGCCGCGGGCATCGGCGCTGATCTCGCGGCCGTTGACGAACACCGCGACTCGGCCTATGCCGCCGCCGCGGTTGTGCAGCCGGATGCGCAGGCGTTGCTCGGCGGGCGAGATCGGGGCGACGCTGAGCTCGGGGTAGAGCAGGGGCTGCTCCAGACCAGCGACCGCGCGCAGGGGTTCGCGGTTGTAGCCAAGCAGTTTCGCCAACAGTCCAGGTTCGAAGTAGCGCTGCTTGAGCTGATCAAGCGCCACCGGCTCCATGCCGACCACCCAGTGCAGGCCCGCCACGTCGCCGCCGTTGGCCGCATCGTAGCGGCCCAGGCGGTCGACCACCGCCCAGCTGCCGTCCGAGAAGCTGACCAGGCGGGCCAGGCGCTCGCCGCTGCGCGGGTCCCAGACGCCGACCGACTGGTCCAGGCTGGTCGACACCAGGAACCGCCCGTCCGGCGAGAACGCGAGCATGATCACCCCCGCGCTGTGTCCGGCGAGGCGTGCCCGTTCGGCCCCGCTGCGGGCATCCCATAGCCGGATGTCGCCGCCCTGGCCCCCGGTTGCCACCACAGTCCCGTCGGGCGCATAGGCGGCGCAGAGCACCCCGGCCGGGTCTGCCGGCAGGCGCAGCCGCTCGGTGCCGCGCGCCAGGTCCCACAGCCGGGCGCTGCCGTCCCAGCTGGCGCTGACGACCTCCTTGCCGTCGGGTGCATAGGCGACATAGTTGATTCGCCCCGTATGCCCCTGCAGGGTGGCGGCGTGCCGGCCGCTGCGCAGATCCCACAGCCAAAGGGCCTGGTCGGTGGCCGCGACCATGCCCTGCCCGTCCGGGGCGAAGGCGGCCCAGGTCACCCGATCCGGATGCGGACCCAGGGTCCGGGCGCGCGCATAAGGCGCACGCGCCGACCACAGCACCAGCTGGCCGTCGTCGCCGCCAGTGGCGAGCAGAGTGCCGTCCGGCGAGAAACTCACCGGCCGCACCCCGGCCAACTGGCCGGCGAAACTGTGCTCCAGCGCCCCGTTGTCCAGGCGCCACAGGCGCACGGTGTCGCGGCCGCCGGTCAGCGCCTGGCGGCCATCGGGCGCGAAGGCGACCGCCCGCACGTCGTCGCCATGGCCGACCAGCCGGCGCACCATGGCGCCGGTCCGCAGGTCCCACAGGGCCGCGGTGTCGTCCCAGTTCCCGATCAGCAGCTGCGTGCCGTCGGGTGGGAAAGCCAGCGAGCTGGCGAGATCGGTATTGCCGGCGAAACGCCGCGCGGGCCGACCTTCATCGAGCCGCCATTCCTCGGCCGCGGGACCCACCGCCGCGTAGAAGCGAGCGGCGTCGGGGCCGGTGGCCAGGTGGGTGGCGAGCGCCTTGGGATCGAATGGGAGGCTTTGCAGCGGGGCGCCGTCGGCGACCCGCCACAGCCGCAGGCGATGGTCCTTGCCGGCCGTCACGAGCCGCGTCCCATCGCGGGTGAAGGCCACCGCCGTCACCGTCTTGCCGGCGTGGCCCTGTAGTCGCTGCAGCTCGGCCCCGCTGGCCAGGTCCCATAGGCGGGCCGTGCCGTCGAGGCTGCCGGTGACGGCCAGACGGCCGTCGGCGGTGACGTCGGCCGAGCTCACCCCGGCACTGTGGCCGGTGAGGCTGAGCAGGCGGCGGCCGGCGGCAAGGTCCCACAGCTGCGCCCCGACATGACTGGCCACCAGCAGCCGGTCGGTGCCGGGGACGAAAACCAGCGCCTGAATCTCGCTCTGGAAACCGTCCAGGGGCCTGGCCGCCACGCCTTGTACAGCGTTCCAGATCCGCACTAAGCGGTCGGTCCCGCCACTCGCCAGCCAGCGGCCGTCCGCGGACATGGCGACCGCGCGCACTGCTCCCGCATGGCCGGGGAGCTGCTGCCGCGGCCGGCCGGTTGCGACGTCCCACAGCTGCACGGCGCCGTCGCGCCCGCCGCTCAGGAGCCGGCTGCCGTCCGACGACAGCGCCACCCCCTGCACCACCTGCGGCACGGCCAGGCTGCGCAGTTCGCGGGCCGTGTCGGTGTGCCAAAGCCGCAAGGTGTTGTCCCAAGCTGCGGTGACCAGGACCTTGCCGTCGCCGGCCAGGGCCATGGCCGAGACATGGCTGGCGTGGGTGAGCTGAATGACCAGTTCGGCCGCGCCGGCGGCCGCGCCGCTCGCTGCCAGGCACAACGCCGCCACGCCCGTTCGCCAGGTACCGGGACGGCGCCGCACGGCACGGCGCCACGCCGCCGCGCCCCTTGCTGTGCCCCGGCTCACCGCGGCTGCAATTCGTGCCGGATGCGTTGCGGCAGTTCGGGCTGGATGCGTGGCGGCAGCAACAGCTTGCGGTCCCGCGGCCGGTACAGATAGAACTTTCTGCTGTCCAGCCCGCCGGGCGGCAGGCTGCCGCCCGGTAGCTTGCCCATCAGCACATGCGGGGGTTGGAACTCCAGCGTCTCGGTGGCGAGGCGACCGCTGCGGTCGCGCACGCTAAGCACATAGTCCTTCGGTTCGTCGACAGTGACCGCGATCGCGCCGGACGGGGCCACCGCGCCGATCGGCGAGATTTCCGCCGCTACCGCGTGTTCAGTCTGCCAGCGCAGGGTCACCTGACCGCCCGGCAGCAGAACCGGTGGCTCCGCTTCGAACAGAATGATCCGGGGTGGTCCGGCCGCCGGCAGCACCTCATGCTCGGGGACACAAGCCGTCAGGGTCCCGGCCAGCAGCAATGCACCGACCGGGGTCAGGGCGCGCTTCGGCCAGACCTTAATCCTGGGCAATGGGGAAGCCATGCTCGCGCATTCCTCGGGTGCTGATTCGTATTGAAAGTATAGTGAACCCCGCCCGGGCGCCTCGAGCCGCGACGGCGGAGCGCACGCCCGGGACGCGCCCTCATCGCTCAGTTTTCCAGGCGGCAGGCATCGGGGTCACAGGCATTGAGCAGGGCCTGGGTGCCGGGCAAGCCGCGGCCGGCGAGCTGTTCGGTGGCAAAGCGCCGGTAACGCCAACAGGCCTTAAGTTCCATGCTGCGCCGGTCCCAGGCGGCCCAGTCCGGCTTGAACTTGATCTTCTGGTATTCCACGCCGCGATCGACCGGGATATCGAAGGCCTTGGCATTGCCGTCCCAGCCGTGCGAACCCCAGGCGATGCGCTTGGCCGGGTCCACCACCATGACCACGTGGCCATCGCCGCGGCCGTCGTCGCGGTACACCAGGATGTCGCCCAGCTGCTGGTCGGCATAGCCGTCGCAGCGTTGGAACTCGTCACCCATCAGGGACTGCTCGGCCACCATCTCGGCGGTCGAGAGATAGCGGTCGTTGCGGTTGTAAGGCAGGCCGGCCCGGGTGAAGGCGAACCAGATGGCGCGCGAACAATCGATGCCGACCGCCAGGTTGGCGGCATCCGACGGCCTGTCCCAGGCGTGTTGGCGGTAGTCGACGCCGTCCACGGCGCCGTAATTGGTCAGCCAGTCGGCCTGGCGCAACACGCGGTGCAGGGCACTGTCCGGATCGTCGGGCAGGTAGGGACGGATGTCGAACTTCGCGATGGTGTACTCGCGGCTGTCGTACGGCGCATCCAGACCGCGTCCGCCCGCGGCGAAGCGCGGGTTGGCCTCGACCCGGATCGGCAACACGCTGCGGGTCCAGGTGGTGTCCTCCACCTCGTCGGTCACCGGGGCGGACCTCTGGCCGCTAAAGTAGTTGAACAAGGCGCGCTGCAGCGGGTTGCTGCCCGACCCGGCCGTGGCGGAGCGCGTCTGCACGACAGTCGTCAGTGCGTGCCAAGCTACCGGGTTGGTCTCCTGGGTACCGAACACCATCACCAGGTCGCGCGCGTCGAGCGGTGGACGGCCTTCGTAGGTCGTTTCGAAGGTGTGCTGCTCGCCGGGTCTGAGCAAGATGGCCCGACCATCCTTGGGCATGCCATAGATGGAACCGTCGCTGGCCAGGAACAACGCGCCGATCAGAAGCGGCTTGCGGGCCTCCGGGGCGAGCCTGGCCTCGATGCGAAACCGGAAACACAGTGGGACCACCTGTTCCTGGTTCGGCGCCTCTGCCGGTATCCAGCGACCGATGTCGGCGCACGCCGTCTGCCGTGGCGCCGGCACCAAGCGCAGTTGCAGCGTCTGGTTGTCGATGAAGTCGCTGCCGCCTTCGCCGCGCAGCTGGAGCAGGGCGCGTTGCCGGGCGTGACTCCACAGCAGCTCCGGCACCAGCGCGTCACGCGCTATGGTGTTGCGGATCCGGCCGTCGAGGTCGCGCAGCACCAGGTGTCCGGCGGCGTCCAGGCTCAGCTCGAAGTCGTCGCCGGCGGCGACCAGTTCGACCAGACGCCCGATGTCCGGGTTGCCCAGGATCGCCTCACGCAGGGCCTTGGCCCGCTCGGCCGGGATGCCGGCCGGCTCGGCCGCGGCGCGCAGCCGCACCTTGATCTTCAGAAAGTCGTCGGCGGGTCGGACCAGGACCGCGATGTCGCCGAGCGCGATGTCCGCCGCACCAGGCGCCTGCGCCAGGAGGCGCGCGCGCGCATCCAGGCCCGACAGCTGTTCGATCAGCACCGTCGCCTTGGCCAGCGCCGGGTCGCGGGTGTCGGCCCCGGTGCTGGCCCCGGCGTAGATGCGCAACTCCGCACCGACCCCCAGGCCGGGCAGGGGCGGCCCGCCCAGCTGCAGTTCCCGGCCGAGCGCCTTCACCTCCCAGGCAACCGGGCGCAGGGCGCCGCTGTGGCCGAACACCGCCTGCTGCAGATCGCCCTGAAAATAGGGGATCTGGCTGCTCACCGCGGCCAGCAGCGGCGGCACCTGCCGCGCGATCTGGGCATAGCTCAACGGCCCGCTCTGGCCCTCGGCCAGGGTCTTGACCAAGGCATCCGTGAACAAGCCGTGACCGCCCTTCTCCAGCGCGGAAGTCCCGTCGCTGGCGGCCGTCAGGACCACCAGCCCGGGCAGGGATTCGGTGGCGGCCGCAGCGCTGCCGTCGCCCCCGGCCGGGGTGTCGGCCGGCAGCGGCGTCTGGTCGGGTTTGGCGAAGCGCGCGATGAAGTCGGTCTCGCCCCGGGTGGCGGTGCCGGAATTGCAGGAGTCGAGTACCACCGTCACCCGGGAGGTCTGGTGATGGAGATCGCGCAGCAGGGCGTTGACCTGGTCGTCGAGGAGGTCCGGTGTACCTGAGGTGCGGGAGTCGTGCAGCACCCAGGTCTCGTCCAGACCGTCGGGCTCGTCGCCGTTCTGGTCCTTGCGTTGCGAGCCGTGTCCAGCGAAAAAGACTACCGCCACGTCGTCGCGCTGTGCCCGGGCGATCAGCCCCTGCTGCCAGGCCTGTTGCACGTTCCCGGTGGTCGCTGCGGCGTCCAGCAGCAGGCAGACGTTTTCCTTGGGGAAGCCGTAACCCTGTGGGTCGGTCAGCAAGTGGTAGATCGCCCGCGCATCGTTCGGCGGGCCTTTCAGGTCCGGGATGTCGGGATTGAGGTAGTCGCCCACGCCGACGATCAGGGCCAGCCGCCGGTGCCCGTTGGTGACCACCGCCTCGCCCAGTGGGCAGGTGTCGCTGGTCGCCGCCACCGGCGTTGGATTCGACGAATCGCAAGCGGGCAGCAACAGCCCCGCGCAAGTGGCCGCGACCAGCGGCCACCATCTATTCCGTAAGCTTCTTTGCACCTTCATGGCATTTCCCTTCCTGACTTGCTTGGCCGGTCCGGCCCGGACAGTGCGTCACCACGACCAGTCCGTGAAGTACGGTGCTTCGCGCACTTCGGCGGACAACCCGCGATCGCTGGTCACACCCACCGCAGTTGCGGCGCGCTGGCGACCGAGAAAATGATTAGTGAGTTCAGAATATAAAACACCCCGCGTTGCAACAGGGGTACGGCCTTGTCCCCCCCACACCATCAACCCGATCAGGAAACTCAGGTCCAGAGCCGTCCAGTTGCCCTGCAGTCAACATGGTTACCGTGGCCCCGGCGATGCAGGGCGTCAGCATGGCCTTGGCATCCAGATACTTGTCCATGACGGTCAGCCTCGCTTGCGCATTGACAGAAGGGCTACCGGGCCGCGGCTAGCCACCGGCAGCGGTCTTGCCCAGGCAGCATCGGGAACCATCGGCCGGCCGGCACTGCCAGTGGTCAATATTCACAGTAACGGGTCGGCAATCTGCTCCTTGTTCGATTGTCTCTGCCGCACATAGAATCGGCACCAGGCGCTGCGCCAGCCCGGTCACCGAGGTCGCAGAAACAACGGCAATGATAGACAAGCTGCGCCTGCCCTTTCTGGTCGTTGCCGGGATCCTGTTGGTGCTGGCGGTCATGGTCGAACTCGGTTCGGCGTTGTGGCTGCAGGTCGAGGGTGGCAATCAATTGGGGCTCGGTGGTGCCACGCCCGGCCTGGGTATCCCCTATCTCGCCCTGGTCGATGGCCTGTTGCTGTTCACCGTCGGACTGATCGTCTCGCCGCTGCTCATCTCGCACCGCGCGCATGGCCGGATCCAGGGCATACTGACCTTCATCGTCGCCCTGCTGGTGTTGCTCGGCGCCATCCTGCTGGTGCTTGCCGCCATTGCCCTGCTGGTGCTGATGGTATCCCTGCTGCTGGCGGTGCCGTTCGGCACCATCGCCTACATGGCCGCCTTCGCCGATTTTCCGACCGGTGCGGCGGCGGCGACGCTGAGCACCGTGATGTTGCTCAAGCTCGCCTTCGCTGTCTGCCTGATCCTCGCCCATCAGCGCTTTCTGGAGAACAAGGGCTTGGTGGTGCTGATCCTGACCTCGCTGGGCGTCACCCTGCTGCTCGGTTTCCTGCACAACCTGCCGCCGCGCTTTCTCGCCGCCATCACGGACGACATCGCGGCGATCGTTATCGGCATCGTCGCGGCGATCTGGGCGCTGGTGTATTTGGTCGGTGCCATTCCTGCCATCGTCAAGGCCCTGCGGGTCGACAAGGCGATCGGCTGAGGCGGTTCATCGCTGGACCGCAGCAGGCGCGCTGAGCATCGCAGCGTTGGCCCGACCCGCGCGCCGGCAGCAGCGCCAGCCAATGGGCGTCGTGCCTTAAATTGTGTCCTGCGACATGAACAAGCTGCAGGACCGTGGCTATACTTGCGAACACAACGGGACCGGCCCGGGTCACGGCCACCGAATACAAGAGGCGCTTGCCCGCCAGCGGCAGTGGCCAGGGAAGAGGGGGAGATGATCGAGCGGGTAGACCAAGCGCTCCTAAGCTGGGCCGGGCAGGTGCTGCCGTCGGTCGAGCTGAGACTGAGCGCACCGGCCGAGTCGGCAGACCCGCCTTGCGTCCACCTGTACCTGATGGGCATCCGGCCCGCGCCGCCGTCCCAGCAGGTCCGCCGCGCACCGCTCGCCGTTACGCTGCAGTACCTGGTCACCGTCGCCGCGAGCGATCCGGCAGAGGCACACCGCTGCTTCGGGGAGCTGTTGTTTGCGGCCATGAGTCACGAGCGCTTCGAGGTCGACCTCGAAGCGCTGACGCCTGAGATGTGGAGGGCCTTCGGCGTGGCACCGCGCCCCGGCTTCGTGTTGCGCACGCCGCTGCAACTGGAACGTCCGCAGCAGCTGCAGCGGGTCACCGGCTATCCCCAGGTCCGGCCCGTCCCCGCCGTGCCGTTCGTTGGCATCCTGCTCGGACCGGGCGACCTGCCGCTGGCCGGGGCCTGCGTCACCCTGGCGGAACTGGGTATCAACACCACCACCGACAACGACGGTCGTTTCCGCTTCCCGGCGGTGCTGCCCGGGGCGGCGGCCAAGCGGCTGCGCATCCAGGCCAAGGGCCTCGACATCGAAACGGCGGCACTGCCGACGGCCGACCCGCTGCACCAACCCGTGATCATCCGATTCACCGCACTGGAGATATGACATGCCCGCCCCTATGACTCCCGGCGTCTACGTCAAAGAGGTTGCTACCGGCCCGCGTCCGATCGGGGCGGCCGGCACCAGTTGTGCGGCCTTCGTCGGCGTAGCGCCGAATGCCGCCGCGCACGTCAACGAACCGGTCGCCTGCAACAATTGGTCGCAGTTCCTCAAGGCGTTCGGTCAGGACCAGGCCAAGGCGACCGACCTGGCGCTGGCGGTGTTCGGCTTCTTCATGAACGGCGGCGGGCGTTGCTATGTGCTCAACCTCGGCGACCCGAATGCCGCGCTGGCCGGCGACCCGCTCAAGCGCACCGGGCTGGCCGCACTCGAACCCATCGACGAGATCGCCATCGTCGCGGCCCCCGGCTATACCGGTGCCGCGGCCTACAGCGACATCCTCACCCATTGCGAGCGCCTCGAAGACCGGGTGGCGATCCTGGACGCGCCTGATATTCGTGAGGTCGATGCACTAAAGACGGTCGCGACCGCGGGCGCTGGCGGCGGTGACGACACCAAGCCCAAGGCCAAGAGCCAGGGGGCGCGCCCGCCGAACTCCGACAGCGGTTACGGTGCCTTCTATTTCCCGCGCATCACCATTCGCGATCCGTTCGGTGACGGCGCCGTGGTCAGCGTGCCGCCCTCGGGTCATATCGCCGGCATCTATGCCCGTACCGACAGCAGCCGTGGCGTCCACAAGGCGCCGGCCAACGAACCGATCCGCGGCGCCCTGGGCCTGACCTACCGGGTGACCCGCGACGAACAGGGCGAACTCAACCGCGCTGGCGTGAACTGCATCCGTTACTTCGCCGACAGCGGCATCCGGGTCTGGGGTGCCCGCACCCTGGCCCCCGAGGCCAGCGAGTGGCGCTACGTCAACGTGCGGCGGCTGTTCAACATGATCAAGGAATCGATCGCCGAAGGCACCAAGTGGACCGTCTTCGAACCCAACGACCAGACCCTGTGGGGCGCGGTACGGCGGGATGTCGGCGCCTTTCTGATGACCCTGTGGCGTGATGGTGCCCTGTTCGGCGCCACGCCGGCCGAGGCCTACTTCGTCAAGTGCGACGCCGAGAACAACCCGCCCGAATCGCGTGATCAGGGCCAGCTGATCGTCGACGTCGGTATCGCCCCCGTCAAACCCGCCGAGTTCGTCACCTTCCGCATCGGGCAATGGACCGGCGGGACCGAGACCTCGGGCGCGGCTGAAGGCTAAGGAGTTCGAACATGCCAGTGCAAGACATCTTCCGCGCCTACAACTTCCGGCTCGACATCCAGGGCACGGTCGCCGGCTATTTCACTGAGGCCTGTGACCTGCAGGTCAAGGTCGAGGCCATCGCCTACCGCGAAGGCGGCGGGCCACCGGGCGTGCGCAAACTCCCCGGCCGGGTCGAGATCGGCGAGATCACCCTGAAGTACGGCCTGACCAGCTCGACCTACTTGTGGGACTGGCTGATGACTGCGGTCAATGGCAATGTCGAACGCCGCAATGCCTCCATCATCCTGCTGCACTCCGACGGGGTGCAGGAAGTGGCGCGCTGGAACCTGACCAACGCCTGGGTCAGCGAATGGCGGGGCGCCAAGCTCGATGCCATGGGCCAGCAGGCGGCGATCGAGCAGGTCAAGCTGGTGGCCGAAACGCTGGAGCGGGCCGCCAGCGCCTGATCTTGAAACTGCGCGACCTCAAATTGCAGCTGGCCCGGTGGCTGACGCAGTGGGCCGAGCGGCTGCGCCGCTCGGCGCGGCCGGCGAGCGCGGGGGCGCTGCCGGCCGGGCCCCCGGTGGGCGGACCGCCCGCGCATTGGGTGGAACTGGTACGGCGGCATGCGCCGCAGTTGCTGCAGGAGATGGAGCGACGACCGCCGCCGGTGCAGCTGGCGCTCGATCCCGCGGTGGCCGATCCCGCCGAACTGCCGCCAGCCACGCCGACGGTCCGACCGGTGACTGCGCCCGGCCTGGCGACAACCCGGGGTCCGCAGGCCCCCGTGCGATCCGCCCGGGGCTTGCCGCAGTGGCCGGCTGCGCGCATCGACGCCCCGGATCCGCCCCGGGTCCGCGACGCCGGACAGACCCCGGCAGCCCGACCCCGGCACATCCGCAGGTCCACCGCGGCCGCACAGCCGCGGGGCCCAGCACAGCCCCGCCGCAGCGCGCACGCCATGGTGCCACCGCCTGCGGCCGAAGTCGGCGCCCAGGGCGCTAGGAGCGAGGAGATCGGGTTGCCGCCGGAGCGGGCCGGCCGGCCCCGGCGCAGCGACTCGATCCACACGCCTTGGCCGCAGTCAGGGCCGGTCGCGGGACGGGACGACCGCCCCCCGCCGGGGTCAGCCCGTTCGATACCGCAGTCAGCGGCCGCCGCCGGCGCTGCGCCCCCACCGCGACCCGCG
>JBFZDU010000218.1:0-13814 GCA_041307205.1 Gammaproteobacteria bacterium
CGGCCCACCTCCTGCGTCAGGTCTCCACGTCCGGCGCAGCGCGGCCGGTTCGCTCGGTGATCTGCGCCAGTTCCCGCGACAGGCCGATCAGGTCGCCCAGAGCCTGGTCCATCGGCAGGTACAGCTTGCTCCGGTCGGCCTCATAGTGTTCGAGGTACACCCGCAGGGTGGCTCCTTCGGTGCCCGTACCCGAGAGTCGGTAGATGATACGCGCGCCGTCCGCAAATCCGATTCGGATCCCCTGTTGTTCGGTGACCGAGCCGTCCACCGGATCGACGTAGGCAAAGTCGTCGGCATAGGCAACCGTGCGTTGGCCGAAGGTCTGCCCGGGGAGTGTCGGCAGGCGTGCGCGCAGCGCTGCGATCAGGTCGTCGGCCGCGGCGCTGTTCACGCCTTCATAGTCGTGCCTGAGGTAGTAGTTGCGGCCGAAGCGGTGCCAGTGTTCGTCGAGAATTTTGGCGACGGATAGCTGCTTGACCGCGAGCAGGTTGAGCCAGAACAGCACCGCCCATAGGCCGTCCTTTTCGCGCACGTGGTCCGAGCCGGTGCCGAAACTCTCCTCGCCGCACAGGACGATCCGGTTAGCATCGAGCAGGTTGCCAAAGAATTTCCAGCCAGTCGGCGTTTCGTAGCAATCTATGCCCATGGCTGCGGCGACCCGGTCCACCGCCTGGCTGGTCGGCATGGAGCGGGCCACGCCGGGCAGGCCGTCCTTGTAGCCTGGCACCAGGTGAGCGTTGGCCGCCATCACGGCCAGACTGTCAGACGGGGTAACGAAGCAGCCGCGGCCCAGGATCATGTTGCGATCCCCATCGCCGTCGGACGCGGCCGCGAAATTCACGCCCAGCTCGCCGCGGGTCATGGCCACCAGCTCGGCGGCATGGACTAGGTTGGGGTCCGGGTGACCGCCGCCGAAATCGGGCAGGGGCTCGCCGTTGATGACGGTACCGGGTTCGGCACCGAGCATTTTTTCCAGGATGTGTGTGGCATAGGGGCCGGTGACCGCATGCATCGCGTCGAAGTGCATGCGGAACAGGCCGGAGTTGAACAGGTTGTGGATGGCGCTGAAGTCGAACAGGTGAGTCATCAGTTCGGCGTACTCTTCGACCGGGTCGACGACCCTGACCAACATGTCGCCGACCCGGATCTCGCCGAGCTGGTCAAGGTCCACGTCGACGGTGTCGACGGTGCGATAACGGTCGAGGGCGCGGGTGCGCACGTAGATGGCATCGGTGACCGGCTGGGGTGCCGGACCGCCGTTGGCGACGTTGAATTTGATGCCGAAATCGGCGTCAGGGCCGCCGGGGTTGTGGCTGGCCGACAGCACGATGCCGCCGCCCGCCTTATGCCGTCGGATTAGGTGCGAGGCGGCAGGCGTGGACAGGATGCCGCCGCGCCCGACCAAGGTTGTGGCCACACCATTGGCAGCGGCCATGCGCAGAATCACCTGGACCGCAGTCCGGTTGTAGTAACGGCCGTCCCCTCCGACGACTAGCATGCCACCGGCAAGCCCGGGCTGGGTGTCGAAGATCGCCTGGACGAAATTTTCCAGGTACCCGGGCTGCTGGAACACGCGCACTTTCTTCCGCAATCCGGAGGTGCCGGGTTTCTGATCATCGAACGGCGTGGTAGGGACGAGCTTACTGACCATGGTTGCATTGCCATATTGGATTTCGCCGTTATTTGAACACAGGCGGCCCGGCGCTGGGGACTCTTGCGGGGTTGAGAAGTTGGAAAACCGTGCCCATATGGCCGGATTGGATGGCCGGCGTCGTTTCAGCGTCGCCCGTGCCGTTATTTTAACCTATTGAAAAATCTAGAAACGGAGGACTGTCTGTCATGTCCGTAGAGGCCCACAAGGAAACGCTCGGTTTCCAGGCAGAAGTTAGCGAGGTCCTGAGTCTGGTGATCCGCTCGCTGTACTCGAACAAGGAAATCTTTCTGCGTGAGTTGATTTCCAACGCCTCGGACGCTGCCGAAAAGCTGCGTTTCGAGGCCCTCACCGACGATGCCCTGTACGAAGATGATCCGAACCTGCGCATTCGGGTGAGCGTCGACAAGGACGCGCGGACGGTCACGGTGGCCGACAACGGCATCGGCATGAGCCGTCAGGAGGTGACCGAGACCATCGGGACCATCGCCAGTTCGGGCACCAAGAAATTTCTGCAGCGGCTCTCTGGTGACGAGGCGAAAGACAACGCCCTGATCGGCCAGTTCGGAGTCGGTTTCTACTCGGCCTTCATCGTGGCGGACAAGGTCACGCTCACTACCCGGCGAGCCGGCCTGGGTGCGGAACACGGCGTGCGCTGGGAATCTGCCGGCGAGGGCAGTTACAGCATCGAAACCATCGAGAAGCCGGCACGTGGCACCGAGATCACCCTACATCTGCGTGAGGGCGAGGACGAGTTTCTGCAGCCCTGGCGCCTGCGCGGCATCATCGGTAAATTTTCCGACCACATCGCGATCCCGACCGAGATGCTCGCCGAGGCCCAGGGTGACGAGGGAGCGGACGCTGCACCGACCTGGGAGCAGGTCAACAAGGGCACGGCGTTGTGGCAGCGCAACAAGGCGGACGTCAAGGACGAGGAGTACCAGGAGTTCTACAAGCATATCGGCCACGATTTCGAGAATCCGCTGGCCTGGGTGCACAACCGCGTCGAGGGCAACAACGAGTACACCGCGCTGCTATACCTGCCGGCACGGGCGCCGTTCGACCTGTGGGATCGCGATCAGAAGCACGGCGTCAAACTGTACGTGCGCCGGGTCTTCATCATGGACGAGGCGGAGAAGTTGATGCCCCACTACCTCCGGTTCGTCAAGGGTGTGGTGGACTCGGACGACCTCCCATTGAACGTGTCGCGTGAGATCCTGCAACACAACAAGAAGATTGACGCGATCCGCGGTGCCAATGTCAAGCGGGTGTTGGGGCTGCTGGAGAAAATGGCCACGGACGAGCCGGACAAGTATGCGAAGTTCTGGGACGAGTTCGGCCGGGTCATCAAAGAAGGGCCCGCCGAAGACTATGCCAACAAGGAGAAGATTGCGGCGCTACTGCGGTTCGCCTCGACCAAGGGTGAAGGCGACAAGGAGACGGTCGCGCTCGATGCCTACATCGAGCGGATGCCCGAACAGCAGCAGAAAATTTACTACATCACGGCCGATTCGCTGTCCGCGGCCCGCAACAGCCCACACCTCGAAGTGTTTAAGAAGAAGGGCATCGAGGTCTTGTTGCTTACCGACCGGGTCGACGAGTGGCTGGTCTCGCACCTCACCGATTACAAGGGCAAGCACCTGCAGTCGGTGGCCAAGGGCGAACTGGATCTGGGCGATCTCGAAGACCAGGAGACCAAGGACAAGCTCGAGAAGGCCGCAGCGGAGCACAAGGCCCTGATCGAGCGCGTCAAGGAGTCCCTGGATGGGGCGGTCAAGGACGTAAGGGTGTCGAGCCGCCTCACCGACTCGCCGGCCTGCCTGGTCGTGGACCACTACGACATGAGTCAAAATCTAGCCCGGGTGCTCAAGCAGCTGGGTCAGGACACACCCATGCCCAAGCCGATCATGGAGATCAACCTCGAACACCCGCTGGTGACCCGCCTGGAGGGCGAGGGCGATGGGGCGCGCTTCGGCGAACTGGCCCGGTTGCTGTTCGACCAGGCGTTGCTCGCCGAAGGCGGGCAACTGGAGGATCCCGCGGGGTTCGTGCATCGACTCAACCGGCTCATGCTCGATCTGTCTTCGTGAGGTCCTGCCCGGGGCTGAACCGGCCCGGGTTTGCCGGGCCGCTTCAGCCCCGGGCCTATGCGACATAAATGGATCTCCCGATACGAGAGAGGCCATCATGAAACACGGATGTCCTGCACAACTTCATGTGCGTAAGCGTTTGAAAATCAAAGCGGGCGGAAAACGCGCTTTTTAACCGTCGTCTTTCAAGAGCCAACGAAAGGGGGTGCGAGCGATCCTTATATGTGGCGCATATTGCAGTATTGATCCAGGTCGGTGGTGATGCCCGGTGCCCTGTGGCAGACTTTGCGGTCGCAATTCCAAACCAGGCAATTTCCGAGGAAGGAGCAAACCTATGCGCGTCATCCTGCTGGGCGGACCCGGGGCCGGCAAAGGCACCCAGGCCAACTACATCAAAGAACGCTACAACATTCCCCAAATCTCGACGGGCGATATGCTGCGGGCGCATGTCAAACAAGGGACCGAGCTGGGCGTTGCGGCCAAGAAGATCATGGATGAAGGTGGCTTGGTGTCGGACGACATCATCATGGGCATGGTGAAGGCGCGGATTGCCGACGATGACTGCAAGAACGGTTATCTGTTCGACGGCTTCCCCCGCACCATCCCGCAGGCGACAGCCCTGAAGGCGGCCGGCGTGCCGGTCGATGCCGTGGTCGAGATTGATGTGCCAGACGAAGAAATCGTCAAGCGCATGTCGGGTCGCCGGGTGCACCTCGCCTCGGGGCGCACCTATCACGTGGTGTTCAATCCGCCGAAAGAAGCCGGCCAGGACGACGTTACGGGCGAGCCGTTGATTCAGCGCGACGACGACAAGGAAGAAACGGTCAAGGCCCGGCTGAAGGTCTACCACGACCAGACTGAGCCGCTGATCGACTTCTACTCCAAGGAAGCGGCGGCCGGTACCTGCAAATACGTCAAGGTCAACGGCGTCGGCAGCGTAGACGAGATCCGCAGCGCGATCTTCGCCGGGCTGGACGGTTAGGGATAGCGTTTTTCCGATATTTCCGGCGGCACAGGGACAGGCCGTCGGAGACGGTCATGGCGCTTGGCAATAAGCGGGTCTTTGCTTGCGGTAGCAGACTATCCGCGGTCGCCGCGGCGATCATCCGCTCAGTTTGACCGGCCCACACCATGTCAGAAACGGCTGGGTGACCTCCCCGAATTTCGATTTGCCGGCTATTTCAGCAGTGTCTGATATACTGACCGTCCCTAATTGCCGAACCAACCGGAGGCCGTTCCGTGGCAGTTGTCGAACTCTCAAAAGCCGATTTCGAGACCACCGTCTCCGAGAATGATTTCGTGATTGTGGACTTCTGGGCGCCTTGGTGCGGTCCATGCCGGTCCTTCGCGCCGGTCTACGAAAAGGTCTCGGCGGATTTTCCTGACGTGATTTTCGCCAAGGTCAACACCGAGGTGGAACAGGAAATCGCCATGCATTTCCAAATTCGTTCCATTCCGACCCTGATGATCTTCCGTGACAAGGTGATCATTTTCAGCGAGGCCGGCGCCTTGCCGGAAGGGGCGTTCCGGGACCTGGTGCGCAAGGCTGGCGAACTGGACATGGTAGAGGTGCGGAAGCAGATCGAAGCGCAGCAGTCGTCATCCTGACGACGATGCGCCGGGGTAATGCCGGCGGTGGTCGGCCCGGGGCTATCTGCAGCGGCTATACTCCGTGCGGTCCACCCGTGCCGGTGGCGGTCGACGGTGATACCCGAGTCCATGCCAACACCCCGGTCCACTGACGTATTGCACCTGCTTCGCGCCGAACCCACTGTCGGCGCGCTCATGGATCTGTGTGAGGAAAGCTATTCTTACCTGAAGCGCATGGTGCCGCAGTTGTCCAGGCTGCACGGCAGTTATAGCTCCAGGCTGGCCGGGCATGTGGATCTGCACCTGGAAATCCTGGAGCAAGCACCTTACACGACCTTGTTGCGCCTCACGTACCGCTTTACCGACGCTGCAGGTGATTTCCACGAACCCGACGCCGTGCTGCGGGCCTATCACGATGCCCGACAGGTCGAGGTGGTGGAACTGCATGAGCAGGACTTGCCGTTGGAGCGCTTGTTTCAGGCGCCAGGCCTGCGTAATCGCTGGCGCGCCAACCTCTTCGTAAGCCGGTGGCTGTTGTTCTGCGCACGTCAGGGACATCGATTCCCGAATCGGGCGGCGCATGCCCAGGCGTGGCGAGCATGTACAGTAAGCTAAGCGCCTGAACTGGCATTGAACAGACTTTGAACGGAAATGCGACTGGGAATCGTGCCGAAGTAGAACTTGACTGATTTACTGGGTTGTTGCTAGCCTTTTAACCGAGCAACCCACTGGGTTTTTACTACTTCGGCAGGAGGCGCTACGCTCATGAGACTTTCGACGAAAGGCCGTTACGCTATTACGGCGATGCTGGACCTGGCCCTCAACGGGGTGGACGGGCCCGTTACTTTGGCTGACATCTCCGAGAATCAGGGCATTTCTTTGTCCTACCTGGAGCAGCTGTTCGCGGCGCTGCGCAGCAAGGGCTTGGTACGCGGGGTGCGCGGACCGGGCGGCGGTTACTACTTGGGCCGTAAGGCCGACGAGATCTCCATCGGCGATATCATCTGTGCGGTGGACGAGTGGGTCGAGTTCACGCGTTGCAAAGGCAAAGAAAACTGCCAGGGTGGTCAGCGTTGCCTGACCCACAGCCTTTGGGATGATCTCAGCCAGCAAATTTTCGTTTTCCTGAGCGACATCACCCTGGCCAACCTGGTCGAACGTGGCGCCCTGCGGGAAGAGGCCCGGCGTCAGCGCCAAGCGCGTAAGCAGCAGGTTGAACTCAATACCAGGGCGGCCTGATATGTTGCCGCCGGCGACGGCCGGGTAGCGGTGGGCCGTGGAGGCCCGCCGCGCGCAATTTGCCGCGACCTAGACCGGTCGCGATTTTCAGGCATGGTCCAGACTGAACGCACCGAACGCTGAACGCCCTTGGCAAACTGCAGGTTTAACGGCCGCGCTTTCGCCAGTATGTCCACATACCAGCCTGCTATCTGTCCGGGGTATTGGCTTGGTCGCGGTAGTAGTGCTTCAGGCGCCTGGGAGGCTCGGTGGTGCGGGACCACTCCGTCTTAGTGCATCGCCCGCATGGCGTGTTTATCTACCCTGCGCCCCAGTTGGGTGTGGCGACCCGCAGCAATACGGCGTCGCAGCGCCGCCCCCTGTGCCAGCTCATACCGCATACCGGGGTTCGCCAGCACGCGAGCAGTGCCGCCCCATCAGCAACCTGGGTGTCTTGTACATTGGCGGCATCTGCAGCCTGCCACGGCTCGATCGTCGTAAGTCAGTGGTGGCCGGCCGGCCAACCTCTCGCCATCCTAGACCTGTTACCGGGCAGCCTCTGGCGTAGCTTAGGTGCCTGGGCTTCAGCTGCGGGCCAGCGATGCGTATGATTCGTCGGATTAATCGGGGGCGGCATGCAGACAGGCGGAGTGGAACAGCTGGAGACCTTGCGGGACTGGGTGCGGTGGGGTGCCAGTCGTTTCGAAGAGGCCGGGTTGTGGTACGGGCATGGGACCGACAATGCGCTGGATGAGGCGCTCGCCATCGTGCTGCATGCCTTGTATCTCGGGCATGACCTGCCGACCGAGTACCTCGACGCGCGGGTGACTCGACCCGAGGCGGAACGGCTGTTCGCCCTGCTGCGCCGACGGGTCGACGAGCGTATCCCGGTGGCCTACCTGACGCACGAAGCGCGCTTTGCCGGACTGGATTTTTACGTCAACGAGAACGTGCTGGTGCCGCGCTCGCCTATCGCCGAACTGATCGAAGACCGCTTCGCGCCTTGGCTGGATCCGGACGAGGTCACTGGGGTGCTGGATCTGTGCACCGGCAGTGCCTGCATCGCTGTTGCCTGCGCTTATGCCTTTCCCGAGGCGCTGGTCGATGCGGCCGATATTTCGCCATCGGCCCTGGAAGTGGCGCGGGTGAACGTAGAACGCCACGGCATGGAAGAGCGCGTCAACCTGGTTCGGGCCGACGTGTTCGATGGCCTGGACGCAGGGGTTTACGACCTCATAGTGAGCAACCCGCCCTACGTCAGCCTCGACGAGATGACGCAGTTGCCGGAGGAGTACCGGCATGAGCCGGAGCTTGGTCTGGAAGCCGGCGACGACGGCCTGGACATTGTCGTGCGCATCCTGCGGGACGGCGGTCGATACCTGCGGCCGGGTGGTATCATGGTCATCGAAGTTGGCAACAGCGCCCAGGCGCTGGCAGAACGATTCCCCGGCGTGCCATTTCTTTGGCTCGATTTCGCGCGCGGGGGGGAAGGGGTTTTTCTGTTGACTGCCGGGCAGTTGGATGAATACCAGGCGGAATTCGAGGAGGGCTGAAGCATGAGCCTGCGCCGCGCCAAGAGCGTCGAGGAATACGTGGAGTGGGTCCGACAGGCGATGTTCGAGGTACAGGATCTCAAGGAGTGCCTGCTTTACGAGGCCGAGGAACTGGCGCGCTTCCCGGACTTCATCGAGTCGTTGGAGGGGGGTGTCAAACAGGTCTACCAAGATATGTGCGACGGCAAATACCACTTCGGGCGGGAGGACTTGCCGTTCATGGAAGCCGCCTATGAGAATGCCGACCAGATCCCCTTCAATGCCTTGCTCAAGCAGATTAACGAAACGCACCGGCGCGGCCTGGAGATCGATGAGGCGTAGATTTGACCCGGTTCTCACCCTTGATCGAAGTCAGGTGAAGCCGGACTTCCACTGCTAGAATCCGCGGATGGAACAATCTCTCGTCTTCGATCCCGACCTCATTGCCCGGTACGATCAGGCCGGCCCACGCTACACCTCGTACCCCACCGCGGTGCAGTTTCACGAGGGCTTTGGCCCCGTGGAGTACGCCGCGGTGGCCAGAGAGACCAACGCGAGTGGCCGGCCGCTGTCCCTGTACTTCCATTTGCCATTCTGCGACACGGTGTGCTTCTACTGTGCCTGTAACAAGGTGGTTACCAAGGACCGCAGCAAGGCGGGTCCGTACCTCGATCGTTTGTACCGCGAACTGGCCTTGCAAGGCGCCTTGTTCGATCGGGAACGCCCGGTAGAGCAGTTGCACTGGGGCGGCGGCACGCCCACCTTCATCAGTCACGAGCAGATGCGTGAGCTGATGCGGGTGACTGGCGAGCATTTCCAGCTGCTCGATGCTGACCGCGGCGAGTACTCAATCGAGATCGATCCGCGCGAGGCTACGGCCGACACCGTGGCGCTGTTGCGCGAGATCGGCTTTAATCGCATGAGCCTCGGGGTGCAGGATTTCGAGGAGCGGGTGCAGCGTGCCGTCAATCGTATCCAGTCCGAGCAACAGACCCTGACGGTGCTCAATGCCGCCCGGGCCGAGGGATTCCGCTCGATCAGCATCGATCTTATCTATGGCCTGCCGTTCCAGAGCGTGGAGAGCTTTGGCCGCACTCTCGATCGCATCGTCGAGGTGCGGCCGGACCGGTTGTCAGTCTTTAACTATGCCCACCTGCCAGAGCGCTTTAAACCGCAGCGGCGGATCAATGCCGGGGAGCTGCCGACGCCCGGGGAAAAGCTCGATATTCTGCGCATGTGCGGCGAGAAGCTGGATGCGGCCGGCTATGTCTATATCGGCATGGATCACTTCGCCCGACCCGACGACGAACTGGCAGTCGCGCAGCGCGAAGGCACCCTTTACCGCAACTTCCAGGGTTACTCCACCCATGCGCATTGCGACCTGATCGGCCTCGGTATTACCTCGATCGGCATGGTCGGCCCGACCTATGCGCAGAACCTCCGTACCTTGGATGAGTACTACGCCCGGATCGATGCGGGCGAACTGCCGGTATTCCGCGGTCTCGAACTGAGCCGCGATGACCAAATCCGGCGCGATGTCATCACCGGCCTGATCTGTAATTTCCATCTGGAGTTTGCGGCCGTGGAAAGCAGCTGGGGTATCGAGTTCCCCGACTACTTCGGCGCCGAACTCCTGGCATTGCGAGGTATGGCGGCCGACGGCCTGTTGGAGTTCACCAAGGGTGGGATCAGTGTCTTGCCACGTGGCCGGCTGTTGATCCGCAACGTTTGTATGGTGTTCGATGCCTATCTCAAACGAGCGGCGGAACGCCACAACTACTCCCGCGTTATCTGAAACGGCTGGCAGTTCAGGGGATCGGCTGGTTTGCCCGGGCAGCCTTGATTTTAGGCGCGCATGTTCACTGCCGAGGCGCCGCCTTGCCCGATTTGCGACCTATTCCCGTCGCCTCCCATGCTATCGCAGCAGCCTGGTCTAGCTGGGCGTTGCCGTTGTGCCCCGGCCGCCAGGCCAATTTTGCCCAGATGAATCGGTAATCGGATCGCTGTGCGGCGGCGCTGGTTGGCCAAGGTATCACCGGTCTTGTGAACGGGTGGCCTGATACTGCACCAATGCGGCCGAGTTCGTGATCGGCCGGCCTTGACCTCGTCAGGTCGGAGCCGTGGTGTTCCCGAACAACCCGCTGCAAGTGTCCACCGGAAGGGGCTTACATCCGGGGCGACGGCGGAACCCGCCCTGATTGGCCAGCACGTCATGGCAGCCCAGTTCCCGGCATCGCCCGCGCAGTGTGAGTTGCCCGCAATCCTGGTCCTCATTGGCGCTGGCATGGTATCGCCGAAGTATCTGGATTTTGCTGATCTACCGACAGCGTACGGCCTCGCGTATCCGTGAAAATCAAGAAAATGTGCATTGCCGGGTTGATGGAAGGGTCTTGGTTCGGTGTGGAGTTAGTGCGGCGCGGGGGCTCCCTGTATAATGCGCCGCTTGCCGTATGAAGCCGCGCGAAAGTGGCGGAATTGGTAGACGCGCTGGATTTAGGTTCCAGTGGGGCAACCCGTGCGAGTTCGAGTCTCGCCTTTCGCACCAAACCTGGCCGCAGCCTGATGTCCGGCGCGCAGCAGGCTTAACAACACGAGTTTTTTTGGGACAGTAAGGCTGTCGGAGTTTCCCGCAAATGCAAGTAACCGTTGAATCGGGCGAAGGCCTGGAGAAGCGCCTCAATGTCGATCTGCCCCCTGAGCAGGTTGCAGCCGAGGTGGATAAAAAACTGCAGCAACTCTCGCGCACCCTGCGCATGGACGGGTTCCGGCCCGGCAAGGTGCCGTTGCGGGTGATAAGGCAGCGCTTTGGAGAGCAAGTGCGCCAGGAGGTGTTCGGCGACATGATCAAGGCGACCTTCTACGAGGCCGCCAGCAAGGAACAGCTGCGTCCGGCGGGCGAGCCGCGGATCGAGTTGCGCGACGGCGATCAGGGATACGGCTACACGGCCGTGTTCGAGGTCATGCCCGAGATCGTGCTGGGCGAATTGACCGCGCTGACCGTGCAGCGGCCGGTGGCCGAGGTGATGGACAGCGATGTCGACGCCATGGTCGAGAAACTGCGCAACCAGCGCACCACCTGGAACGAGGTGGATCGCCCGGCGCAGGACGGCGACACGTTACACATTGATTTCGTCGGTTATGTGGACGGTGAGGCCTTCGAAGGGGGCAACGCCAGTGACGTGCCGTTACGGTTGGGGTCCGGGGCGATGATCGCAGGTTTCGAGGCGGGACTGGTCGGCGCCAGTGCGGGTGAATCGCGTACCCTGGACGTACAGTTTCCCACCGATTACCGGGCCGCAAACCTGGCCGGCAAACCAGCGCGTTTCGAAGTGGTTGTGCACAAAGTGGCCGAGCCGGTACTACCGACGCTCGATGCCGATTTTGCCAAGGCGTTCGGTGTTGAAGACGGCAATGTCGATACGCTACGCAGCGAGATTCGCGACAACATGGCCCGTGAATTGCGACAGAAGCTGCGCAACCTGACCAAGGAACAGGTGTTCGACGCCCTGCTGGCGGCAAACCCGCTTACTTTGCCCAAGGCCATGGTCACCGAGGAGGCGCAACGCCTGAAAAAGCAGACCCAGGCCGAATTGGCGCAGTCCGGGCAAGGGAACGTCATCGATTTTCCTGTCAGTATGTTCGAGCCGCAGGCCGAGCGCCGGGTCGCCCTGGGGTTGCTCATCGGCGAGATCATTCGCGCCCAAGGCATCAAAGTCGACCCGGCGCGTGTGCGCAGCACTGTGGAGGAATTCGCATCCTCCTACGAGAACCCCCAGGAGGTTATCGACTATTACTTCAAGGACCGGGGACAGCGGGCTGCGATCGAGAACCTGGTGCTGGAGGAGCAGGTGATGGATTGGCTCCTGGGCCAGGTCCACGTGGAAGACCAGCAGCGGAGTTTCGCCGACCTGATGGAAAGCGGGCGTTGAAATGCAACCTATCCAAACGCTCAAAGGGAGCCTGACCATGTCCGATAAGACGGCTATGAACCACTTGGCGCCGGTGAGTCTGGGTCTAGTTCCCATGGTGGTGGAGCAGACGGCCCGCGGTGAGCGCGCCTACGACATCTATTCGCGGCTGCTGAAGGAACGGGTGATTTTTTGCGTCGGCCCGGTCGAGGATTACATGGCCAACCTCATTGTGGCCCAGCTGTTGTTCCTCGAATCGGAAAATCCTGACAAGGACATCCATCTTTACATCAACTCGCCCGGTGGATCGGTGACGGCGGGGTTGGCCATTTACGACACCATGCAGTTCATCCGCCCGAATGTCAGCACCATGTGCATCGGTCAGGCAGCCAGTATGGGGGCCTTGCTGCTGGCCGGCGGTGAGAAGGGCAAACGGCACTGCCTGCCACACTCACGGGTCATGATTCACCAGCCGCTCGGTGGCTACCAAGGCCAGGCCACGGACATCGAGATCCATACGCGGGAGATCCTGTTGATCCGGGACAAATTGAACCGGATTCTCTCCCACCACACCGGACAGCCATTGGACAAAATTGAGCGGGACACCGAGCGCGACAATTTCATGAGCGGTGAAGATTCAGTCGCTTATGGCTTGGTGGATCAGGTGTTGGAACGGCGGCCGCAGAGAGAGGCTTGATTTGGCAGGAAAAATCCGGGGTTTGCCAGGTAACGCCGCCGGAATTTGTCAGGTTGTCATCGCGGGTTAATCGGATATCATGACTGCAAGCCCGCTGTCACCCGCGCGAAACACCCGGCTGGTGGTGACGGAAGTTGGAGTGAAGAACTAAGGTGCGGCGGTTATGAGCGACGACAAGCACGGCAAGGGCGACGACGGCAAGTTGCTGTATTGCTCCTTTTGCGGCAAGAGTCAGCATGAGGTGCGTAAACTGATTGCCGGCCCATCGGTGTTCATTTGCGATGAGTGCGTAGAACTGTGCAATGACATCATCCGTGAGGAGATGCAGGAGCATGCCGCCGACTCGGCCAACAAGCTGCCCAAGCCCCAGGAGATCAACCAAGCCCTCAATCAGTACGTCATCGGCCAGGTGCGTGCCAAGAAGGTGCTGTCGGTCGCGGTTTACAACCACTACAAGCGCTTGGAGGCATCGAGCCGCAAGGAGGATGTCGAGATCGCCAAGTCGAACATCCTGCTGATCGGCCCGACCGGGTCCGGCAAAACGCTGTTGGCCGAGACCCTCGCGCGGCTGCTCAACGTGCCGTTCACGATCGCCGATGCGACCACCCTCACCGAGGCCGGCTATGTCGGCGAGGATGTCGAAAACATCATCCAGAAGCTGCTGCAGAAGTGCGATTACGACGTCGAGAAGGCCCAGACCGGGATCGTCTACATCGACGAGATCGACAAGATCTCCCGCAAGTCCGACAACCCGTCCATCACCCGGGACGTCTCCGGCGAGGGCGTACAGCAGGCCCTGCTCAAGCTCATCGAGGGGACCGTCGCCTCGGTGCCTCCCCAGGGCGGGCGCAAGCACCCGCAGCAGGAGTTCCTGCAGGTGGACACCTCCAACATCCTGTTCATCGTCGGCGGGGCCTTCGCCGGGCTGGACAAGGTGGTGCGCAACAGGTCCAAGAAGGGCGGCATCGGCTTCTCCGCCGAGGTCCACAGCAAGGACAACAACAAGCAGATCGGCCAGATCCTGGCCGGGGTGGAGCCCGAGGACCTGATCGGCTACGGCCTGATCCCGGAGTTTGTCGGTCGCCTGCCGGTGGTGGCCATCCTTGACGAACTCGACGAGCCGGCCCT
>JBFZDU010000219.1:0-6540 GCA_041307205.1 Gammaproteobacteria bacterium
CGCGGGTCGCCGATGCCGTTGAAGATGCGCCCAAGGATCTCGGGTGACAGGGTGATCTCCAACGGCTCGTCCAGGAAGCGAACCCAGGTGCCTTCGAGGTCCAGGTCGTCGGTGCCCTCGAACACCTGGATCAAGACCTCGTCGGCGGCGGCCCGGATCACCTGGCCGTTGCGCTGCATCCCCTTGCCGTCGCGAATCTCGACGCGGTCGCCGAAGGCCACGGCGCCGGCGCCGCGCACCGCCAGCAGCCCGCCGCGGGCCTCGGAAGCGGTTCGAAACTCGGTCGAGCTCATGCGGTTTCTCCGTGTTTGGCGTACTCGAGACGCAGCTTGTCGAAGGTCGCCTGGACCTCGTCGGCAAACACCCGGATGCTGCTGATCTGGTCGGAACTGTAGGTCTGCTTGAGGCGCCGCGCCTTGGCCAGCAGCGGCAGTGCGGTCAGTTCCTGGACCGGTACGCCCATGTTGATCAGTTCGGCCCCGATCTCGTGAATCAGAATGGTGAGATCCAACAGCGCGAACTGCTTCTCCGGCGAACAGAAGGTGTCGATCTCGTCCAGGGCGCTCTGCTGCAGCACTGCCTCCTTCACCAGGGCGGCGCTCTCCAGTTCCCAGCGCTGGCTGTGTGACAGTGCCTCGGGCCCGACCAGGTTGACGATCCGCGACAGCTCGGCATCGCGGGAGAGCAGGGCCAGGGCGCGGGCGCGACGTTCTTCCCAGGCGCCGCTGACGTTGTCGGCCCACCACTTGGCGGCCCCGGCGACGTGGTCCGAGAAGCTGCCGACCCAGTCGATCGCCGGGTAGTGGCGGGCATCGGCGAGGTCTTTGGACAGGGCCCAGAAGGTTTGGATGATCTCCTTGGTGTGACTGGTGACCGGTTCGGAGAAGTCGCCGCCGGGCGGCGACACGGCGCCGATCAGCGACACCGAGCCGCGCGCCCCGTGCAGGGTCTCGACCCGGCCGGCGCGTTCATAGAAGGCCGCTAGGCGCGATGCCAGGTAGGCCGGATAGCCTTCCTCCACCGGCATCTGGCCGAGGCGGCCCGCCACCTCGCGCAGGGCCTCGGCCCAGCGGCTGGTCGAGTCGGCCAGCATTACCACGTCGTAGCCCTGGTCGCGGAAGTACTCGGCGATGGTCACCCCGACATAGATGGACGCCTCGCGCGCCACCACCGGCATGTTCGAGGTGTTGGCCACCAGCAGGGTGCGCTCCATCAGCTTGCGCCCGGTATAGGGGTCTTCCAGCTCCGGGAAGGTTTCCAGCACGTCGACCAGTTCGTTGCCGCGCTCGCCGCAGCCGACGTAGATCACCATGTCGGCGTTGGCCCAGCGCGCGATCTGCTGTTGCACCACGGTCTTGCCGGCACCGAACGGCCCCGGCACCGCGGCCTTCCCGCCCTTGAGCAGCGGGAAGAAGGTGTCGAGGATGCGCTGTCCGGTGATCAGCGGGTGCGCGGCGGTCGAGCGGCGCCGGTAGGGACGCGGCTTGCGCACCGGCCAGCGGTGGAACAGCTGCAATTTATGGGTGTGGCCGGCGCTGTCGCGCAGCCGCCCGATCGACTCCTCCAGCGTGTAGTCGCCGGCCGGTGCCAGTTCCTGCAGTTCACCGGCCAGGTCCGGCGGCAGCAGGATGCGGTGTTCGATGGTGTCGGTCTCCTGCACCCGGCCGAGCAGGGCGCCGCCCGCCAGCCGGGCGCCCGGTTCCAGCCCCTCCTCGGGGATGAAGGTCCAGCGCCGCTCGCGGTTGAGGGATGGCAGGTCCAGGCCGCGCGGGATGATGTCGCCGCTGTGGCGGAAGATGGTGGTGAGCGGCCGCTGCACGCCGTCGAAGATTTCGCCGACCAGCCCCGGGCCGAGTTCCACCGACAACGGGTGCCCGAGCGCCCGCACCGTCTCTCCCGGCCGCAGTCCCTCGGTCGGTTCGTAAGACTGCACCACGGCCTGCGTTCCCTTGAGGGCGATGACCTCGCCGATCAGCTGCATGCTGCCGATGCGCACCTGTTCGCCGTTGCGCACACCCGGCATTTCAATGGTGACGATGGGGCCGTTGATCTCGCGAACGCGGCCGAGCTTGTCTTGGTCAGTCATTTATTCCGGCTCCGTCTCAACCTGCAGACATGACCGACGAGATGTCCTCGGCGGATGGCGGTAACAGGCGCTCCTGGATGGCTTGATACAGACGCGATTTCAGCCGATGGATGCGGCCTTCGAAGGTGTTGTCGAGGCGCATCCGGTTGTCGGCGCTGCGCAGGCGCAGGCCGCCGAGGCACTCGATGGGGTGCGGCGCCAGGGTGATCTGTTTGTCCGGCACGGCTGCGGCAAAGCTCTCCCACTCGGGCGCCAGCCGCTCATGGTCGGCCTGGTTGAGTTCGACCACCAATTCCTGTGGTGCGAGTTGGGCAGCGGCGGTGCGCAGAAAATCGTGCAACATCGCCAGGTAGCGGGCTTCGTCCTGCACCAGCGTCTGCAGTTGCTCCTGCACCGCGTCCAGCACTTCGGTCACCAGGTTCCAGCGCAGCTGGTCGAGCCGTGCCTGCAGTTTCAACTCGTGCGACTGCACCTGGCGGCGGTAGGCGCGCTCGGCGAGCGACTTGGCCACCAGCACCTCGCGCTCCTCGCGCAGGCGCAGCTTGGCTGCGGCATCGCGCAGGATCTCCGTCCGCCCCGCCTGGGCCTGTTGGCGATATTGTTCGGCGAGCCGCTCGGCCCGGGCCAGGATCGCCTGTTCCAGTTCGTTGACCTTGTCCACTTGTTCAATCCTCGAGGCGTTGTCCGCCGAGCATGGCCTGTATCTGCGCGTCGATGTCGACGTGGAAGTCCTCGGGGCTCGCCAACGGCGGCACCTCGGCAATGACGATGCGCCCGCCCTCGGCGTACACCAGCGGGAGCAGGCGGCTCTGGCCGCGGGCCAGGCGCTCGTCTATCACCACCAGGGCGCGGCTGCGCTGCTGGCGCAGCTGTTCGAGCAGTCGGTCCAGTTGCGCGACATCCGCGTCCGGCCAGGTCTCGAAGCCGATCAGGGCGAAGCCCTCGGCCAGCGATCGCTCGCCGAGAAACAACATGCGGGTGGCGGTCCCGGAGGCGGCGCTGAGGTCGTCCACGGCTGGGTCAGATGCGGTCGAGCAGCAGGATACTCATGACCAGGCCGTAGATCGCGATCCCTTCGGCCAGGCCCAGGTAGATCAGGGTGCGGCCGAACATCTCGGGTTTCTCGGCCAGCGCCGCCAGCGAGGCGGATCCGATCGGGCCGACCGCAATGCCCGCGCCGACGGTGCTCAGGGCGGTGGGAATGCCGATGCCGATGATGGCGAGACCGGTGCCGATCGAGACCCCGCCGGTCGCCACCGCCTCGGCGGAGGTCTGGGCCATCACGTCCTGCACGCCCAGCAGCACCAGCGCGGCCTGGGCGCCGACGAACAACACCAGGTTGCCGGCCAGGGTGGTGCGAAACCACGAGCTTACGCGCGGCGTGCGCACCGGTCGGAATTCGAGGTAGATGCCCGCCAGCACCATGCCCAGTACCCCGAAAGTCATCAGACTGATCAGCCAAGTCATGCCGTGCTCCTTAAGTGCCGTCGATTAATGGGAATCCGCTGCGGTTGGGGGCGCGTGCTACGGGAGCTGCGCCGCGATTGACCCGGAGCGGCCGGAATTCGCGCCCGTCGCCCGAGTAAAAGCGGGTGAAGCCTTCGTAGTATTCCAGGCGCAAGACCTGGATGGCGACTATGCCGCCCTCCAGGATCAGGATGAACAGGTTGCCGAACACGACCATGATCCAGTGCCCGGTCGGACCCAGCATGTCGGCCAGGGTGAACACCGCCACCGCCAGCGCGACGTGGTTGAGGCTGAAGGCCGCGACGCGCAGGAAGGACAGGGTGCCAGAGACGCTGCCCATGATGGTCTCGAAGCTCTCGACCAGCACCACCATGACCCGCTCGCCGCGCGGGGCATCGCTCTCGTGCCATTTGAAGGCGGCCAGGGCGGCGAGCGACCCGAACACCAGCAGGGCCGGCAGCGCGCCGAAGCCGGCGCCCGTGAAACTGTTGTAGCCGCCCCACAGCAGGCCCAGGTACAGCGCCACGTTGACCACGCCATTGGGGCCCAGCCAGGCCTCGAGCCAGTTGGCTTCCATCACCCGGTTGTAGATGCACAGGGCGGACATCAACAGCAGGAAACCGACGCCCCAGCCCAAGGCGATCTTGAGCATCAGGATGGGGTCGCTCAGCGGCGACATCCACAAGGGGTGCAGCAGGTGTTCGTAGCCGAAGATGCTGCCGTAGATGAAACCGAAGGTTACCGAGGACAGCCCGGCCGCGACCGCGAAGGCCGTAAACTTGCCCAGGAGCCGGCGCTTCCACAGCGCTGCGGCCGCGATCACCGCGCCATGGCCGACGTCGCCGAACATCATGCCGAACATCAGCACGAAGGTCACCGCGAACACCGCCGAGGGGTCGATCTCGCCATAGCGCGGCACGCCGTACTGGGTGACCAGGGTGGTGAAGGCCGACATCAGCCGGTTGGGCGCGAGCAGCGTCGGCACCTGCGGCCGTTCCCGGGCGGTCGGGCGGCGGCTGGTCAGGATGAAGGGAAGCTGCAGGCTGCGGGTCAATGCCTGTTCCACCCGCTCGAGTTCGCGCGCCGGGATCCAGCCGCTGATCACCGCCACCTGGCTGGAGCTGCGTGCCGCATTCGCGAGATTGACATAGGGCTCGGCCAGGGCCAGGCGGGTGCGTGCCAGGCGGATGAAGTCTTCGGTTTCGGCGGCGCGCTTGGCGATGCGTGCGGCGACCGCCAGGCGGTCGGCTTCGGCGCGCTCGCGCCGGTCGGCCAGCGACAGCCGCGCCTGGGCCGGCTGGTCGCGCAGTTCCGCGGGCACCGGCAGGGGACGGAAACCGGCCGACTCGAGCACGGTTTCGACATGTTCGACCTGTTCGCCCTTGGGGCCCACCACCACCACGTGGGTGCTGCCTTCGCTGCGCAGAAAGGGGTAGACCAGGAACTTGGCCAGGCCCAGGGCCTCTTCCATGCGTTGCAGGTTGATCTGCGGCACCACGCCGATCCGCAGCTCCAGGAAGGCTTTCTCGCCCTGCAGCAGGCTGAGGTCGACGTTGAGGTTGGCAAAGCTGTCCAGGGCGCCCTGCAATTGCTCGACCAAGCGCAGCTCGTCGTCGGCCCGGCGCAGGTCCTCCTGGCACACCGAGCATTCCTGCCACAGGCTGCCGAGGCGGTTGTTCAGGGCATCGAGTTCGCGCTCGGTCACCACCTGCAACTCGGTCAGCGTGAACTCGGGGACCTCCGGGAAGTGTTCGGTGATCTTGTCCAGGCGCGACGCTGCCTGGCGGTAGATCTGGCGATAGCGGTCGCCGGGGATCTCCTGCAGGCGGTGCTCGTCGCTTTCGCGGTGATCGGGATTGAACACCCCGGTGTCCGCCAGGGTGAGCGATGCCTGGGGCAGGTCTTCCTTGAGGACCTGGATCAGGACATGGCGCATCGCTGCCGGTCGAAACATCAGTTCAGCCCCTCCCCGTTGCGGGCATTGCCCACCGCGGTGTGGATCAAGGTCGGCGCCAGCCCCAGGCGCTTGCCGCGCATGATGGCCCGTAAGCGGTTCAGCTCGCATTCGCGCAACAGCAGGTAGGCGAAGGCGCGCGTGAGCACAGACAGGCTGAAGCGGGCGGCGGCCCGCGCCTGTTCGCGCACCACGTCTTCCATGCGGCGCTCGATGTCGAGCGGGTTGGCGGAGCCCGCCAGCCGTTGTCGCAGCGGCTCGGGAAGCGCGGCCAGCACCGCGTCGCACTGCTCGAGTTCGACCAGCTGCAGCAGCCGGTCGTGGCCGAGCCGTGCGCCATGATGCAGCAGGTAGTAATAGGTCTCGGTCGGCGACAGGCCATAGGCAAAGCGGTAGCGCACCAGCCAGGTGAGGTTCAGGCGGTCGGCCTGCACGCCCAGCAGTGCGTGCAGCGCTTCCATGTCGCGTTGCGGCAGCATGCGGATGCGCTGCACCAGGCCGGCGTAGTAACGCTGGTCGATGGCCGCCTCCACGGCCAGGGTGTCCTGCTTCTCCTCGAGCACCTGGCGCGCCTGGCGGGCGATGTCGCCGTAGGGTCCGGCCTCGATCTGGCGCAGCAGTTCGGCGACGCTCTCGGTACGCAACAGGCTTTCGTGATCGAGCACGGTGAAGCTGGGCATGTCCTGCAGGTGCCGTTCGATCTCGCTCTCGGGCAGGTGGCGCAGTTTGCCGCGGATCAGGGCCTTGAGATTGAACAGCTCGAAGCGCCGCGCCCAGAAGGTGAAGAAGCTGCGCGAGGCGCCGGTGAGTGGGCGCAGGATCACCGCCAGGTCTTCGAGCAGGGCCCGCATCAGGGCGCGCTCGATGGCGGCGGTGTCCAGCTCCGGATCGAGCAGGGACTTGCCGAGTCGCCCGCCCAGGCCTTCGGCCGGGCCGTCGATCAGCATCTCGATGTCGTCGTCCGGCAGCAGTCGGGCGCGCAGGATCGCCACCCGGGTATTGAGGTAGGTTTGCGTGCTTTCGGCCGACATGC
>JBFZDU010000220.1:0-3592 GCA_041307205.1 Gammaproteobacteria bacterium
CGCTGCATCTGCTCGAACCCGTCCTCCGGGAACTGCTCCGGATCGTTGGCGCTGATGCCGACGGTGCCGATGCCGAGCGCCGCGAGGTCGCGCGCGTCGCGCACCAGGCGCTCGCGCACCGCCTTGACGTAGGGGCAGTGATTGCACATGAACACCACCAACAGGCCGCGTTCGCCGCGGCAATCGGCCAGGGTCCAAGTGCGGCCGTCGACCCCGGGCAAGGCGAACGCGGGGGCCGGTAGTCCGAAATCACAGACCGGGGTCTCCAGGGCAGCCATGGCGCGGCTCCTCGGGTGGCAGGCGCGGACGCGCCGGGAGGGCATTCTTCCAAAATGAAACGCGCTAAACAACCGTGTAGCATTACGCGCCACCAAACGGCGGCCCTGCCGCCGGCCCTACCCAACAGGTGCGAGCACACAGCCGCCACAGCGAGGAGCGCAGCCGCATGGCCAACGATTTCATCTTCACCTCGGAATCCGTCTCCGAAGGCCACCCGGACAAGGTCGCCGACCAGATTTCCGATGCCGTCCTGGACCGGATCCTCGAACTGGATCCGCACCCCGAGCGGGCACGCGTGGCCTGCGAGACCATGATCAAGACCGGGGCGGTCATCGTTGCCGGCGAGATCACCACCGAGGCCTGGGTGGACCTGGACGAGTTGGTGCGCAAGGTGGTCTGCGACATCGGCTACACCAGCTCCGATGTCGGCTTCGACGGCAGCACCTGCGCGGTCATGTCGCTGATCGGCAAGCAATCGAGCGACATCGCCATGGGCGTGGACCGCAAGACGCCCGAGGAACAGGGCGCCGGCGACCAGGGCCTGATGTTCGGCTATGCGACCGACGAAACCGACGTGCTCATGCCCGCCCCCATCACCTACGCCCACCGGCTGGTGCAGCGCCAGGCGGAGATGCGCAAGCAGCGCGTGCTGCCCTGGCTGCGTCCGGACGCCAAGAGCCAGGTGACCTTCCGTTACGAGAACAATAAAGTCGTGGCGATCGACGCGGTGGTGCTCTCGACCCAGCACGACCCGGACATCGACCAAGCGCACCTGCGCGAGGCGGTGCTGGAGAACATCGTCCTGCCGGTGCTGCCCGCCGAGTGGCTGCACCAGGGCACCAAGTACCACATCAACCCGACCGGCTCCTTCGTCATCGGCGGCCCGGTGGGCGACTGCGGCCTGACCGGCCGCAAGATCATCGTCGACACCTACGGCGGCGCGGCGCGCCACGGCGGCGGCGCCTTCTCCGGCAAGGACCCGTCCAAGGTCGACCGCTCGGCGGCCTATGCCGGCCGCTACTTGGCCAAGAACATCGTCGCGGCCGGCCTCGCGGCGCGCTGCGAGATCCAGGTCTCCTACGCTATCGGCGTGGCCGAGCCCACTTCCATTTCCATCGAGACCTTCGGCACCGCCAGGATCCCCGAGGAGAAGATCGTGCAGCTGGTACGCGAGCACTTTGACCTGCGCCCCTACGGCATCGGCCGGATGCTCGACCTGGTTCGGCCCATCTACCGCAAGACCGCGGCCTATGGCCACTTCGGCCGCGAAGAGCCGGAGTTCACCTGGGAGCGCACCGACAAGGCGGAAGCGCTGCGCGCCGACGCGGGCCTTTGAGCATGGGCCGGGGAGCGCGGGCCGAGAACCCGTGACCGTGGTCACTCGGCCCGGTTCCCCTGCCTTGCCGCCACCGCGCCCGGGAGACTGTGCATGAAGCGACACCTGGGACAGCGGATTGCGTTCGGCGGCGCCCTGCTCTGCTATGCCGCCGCGCTGGCCTGCGCGATTGGCGCATACGGCTATGACGGCAGCCAGGCTGGGGATCCGGTCCGCGCCTCGCTGCTGGCCTCGGTGGTGTTCTTCGTCGGCTGCGGCATCGTGCTGCAGGTGATCGGCCGGGCCCGCCTGCGGGGCGTCCTGTCCGGTGGCGGCGATCCCCGGCCCACTGAACGCGAGTGACGCCGTAACCCACAGCCACGCCCGCCGCAGGGTAGCGGGCAAGCCCCCGAATCGGTGTAAAATCCCCGCGGCCCCGGGGCGCAAGCCCGTGGCTTTTCGAACAATTCCCTCCCGAGGGGCGCTGCAACCCGCGGTTCAGGCGGGCCAGGCTCGGGGTCGGATACAGGCTCGGTTGCAACGGCGCTCACTCAGACATTCATAGCGGAGAACATGAACCATGAGTGAGTTCAACGACTACAAAGTAGCGGACATCGGCTTGGCCGAATGGGGCCGCAAGGAAATCGCCATCGCCGAGACCGAGATGCCCGGTCTTATGGCGCTGCGCCAGCAGTATGGCGCGCAGCAGCCGCTCGCCGGCGCGCGCGTCACCGGCTCGTTGCACATGACCATCCAGACCGCGGTGCTGATCGAGACCCTGGTCGCACTCGGCGCCCAGGTGCGCTGGGCCTCGTGCAATATCTTCTCGACCCAGGACCATGCCGCTGCGGCCATCGCCGCCGCCGGTATCCCGGTCTACGCCTGGAAGGGCGAGACCCTGGAAGAATACTGGTGGTGCGTCGAGCAGACCTTCGCCTGGCCCGACGGCGGCGCGCCCAATATGCTCCTGGACGACGGCGGCGATGCCACCTTGCTGGTGCACAAGGGCGTCGAGTTCGAGAAGGCCGGCGCCGTGCCGGAACCGACCGCGGGCGACAACCAGGAGTGGACCGCGGTCCTGGGCACCCTCAAGCGCAGCTTCGACCGGGACGCGCAGAAATGGCATCAGGTCGCCGCCGCGGTCCGTGGCGTGACCGAGGAGACCACCACCGGCGTGCATCGACTGTACGAGATGGCCAAGCAGGGTACGCTGCTGTTCCCGGCCATGAACGTCAACGACTCGGTCACCAAGTCGAAGTTCGACAACCTGTACGGCTGCCGCGAATCACTGGTGGACGGCATCAAGCGCGCCACCGACGTGATGATCGCGGGCAAGATCGCGATGATCTGCGGCTACGGCGACGTCGGCAAGGGCTGCGCCCAATCGCTGCGTGGCCTCGGCGCCACGGTCTGGGTCTCCGAGATCGATCCGATCTGCGCCTTGCAGGCGGCGATGGAAGGCTACCGGGTGGTCACTCTGGAACAGGCCGCGCCGCTCGCCGACATCTTCGTCACCGCCACCGGCAATCTCAACATCATCACCCACGACCACATGGCGGCCATGAAGGACCAGGCCATCGTCTGCAACATCGGGCACTTCGACAACGAGATCGACGTGGCCGGCATCAGCCAGTACCAGTGGGAGAACATCAAGCCGCAGGTCGATCACGTCATCTTCCCGGACGGCAAGCGCATCATCCTGCTGGCCGAAGGCCGCCTGGTGAACCTGGGCTGCGCCACCGGCCACCCCAGCTTCGTAATGTCCGCCAGTTTCACCAACCAGGTGCTGGCCCAGATCGAGCTGTTCGGCAAGACCGCGAACTACCCGATCGGGGTCTATGTCCTGCCGAAGAAACTGGACGAGGAAGTGGCGCGCCTGCACCTGCAGAAGATCGGGGTCGGACTGACCCGGCTGACCCAAACGCAAGCGGACTACATCGGGGTGCCGGTGGAAGGGCCTTACAAGCCGGACCACTATCGCTATTGAGCCCTATTGAG
>JBFZDU010000221.1:0-5185 GCA_041307205.1 Gammaproteobacteria bacterium
TGGGCCCGGCAACCAGTGCATAGCCGTACTGTTCCCGGTCCAGAGCGATGATGTTGTAGGCGCCGTAAAACGGACCGAAGAAGGACACCTTCAAACGCCCGACTTCGGGCTCGGCCACGAAGTACGCTTTGCCAGCGGCGTCTCGCCACTCACCGGCGGCCTCCAGATAGCCGCGGTTGAGCACGTCGACGCCGCCGTCGTCGCGCAAGCTGTAGGTCGCGGTCACATTGCTCATGCCGCGCTCGAAGGAATGATCCAGGCGCGCGATCTCGTACCAGGTACCCAGGTAGCGTTGCAACTCGAAATCGGCGACCGGGGCCAGACCGTCCGGAATGCCGGTGCATCCGCCCAGCAAGATCGTGAAGGCGAGCAGTAGTCGTTGCATGTCGTGGGTCTCCGTGGCGCCGTTGCGACCGCCATCCTCGCAGCCGGCAGGCGATTGCGCCAGGCGGCGGTGCCGCTGTCGCGCCGCGCAGCCGCTTGGCGGCTTGCGGCGGACCGTCTTTGCGCTCGTGCCCAGGGTTGCATGCCGGCCGCGGTCGCCACGCGCAAGGGAAATTTCGGCTCCGGTGAAGGGTTAGACTTGGAGCTTCATGGTCCGGCAGTTCGGGCCACAATCGCAGCGGCCAGCGTGCCCGGGAATGCCCATGGACCTATCCGAACGTCAGCGTTACAGCCGCCAGATCCGCGTCGCCGGGATCGGTGAGACTGGTCAGCAGCGCCTGCTCGACGCCCGCGTGCTCGTCGTTGGCATGGGCGGCCTGGGTTCGCCGGCCGCCATGTACCTGGCCGCCGCGGGCGTGGGCGAACTGCTGGTGAGCGATTTCGACCGGGTGGAGGAGTCCAACCTGCAACGCCAGATCATCCACCGCACGGCCGACGTGGGTGAGCTGAAGGCCTGGTCGGCGCGGCGCACCCTGACGGGCATCAATCCCGCCTGCCGTGTCACTGCGCTGGACTGGCAACTGGACGACGACGAACTGGCCGAGCAGGTGCAGGCGGCCGACGTGGTGCTCGATTGCTGCGACAACTTCGCCACCCGGTTCGCGGTCAATCGCACCTGCGTCGCCGCCGGGACCCCGCTGGTGTCGGGTGCGGCGATCCGCATGGAGGGCCAGATCGCCACTTTCCTGCCCGAACCGGTCAGCCCCTGCTACGAGTGCATCTACCCCGGCGGCTTGGAGCATGAGGAGACCTGCGCCATGGAGGGCGTGCTGGCCCCGCTGGTCGGCGTGATCGGCAGCCTGCAGGCGCTGCAGGCGATCCTGGTGCTGACCGGCCAATGGGACGCGGTGCGTGGCAAGCTGCTGCTGTTCGACGGCGCGGCCATGAGCTGGCGGTCGGTGCGGGTGCCGCCGGCGCCGGGTTGTCCGAGCTGCGGGGCACGCCAGGGCCGCTGAACTGCTCAATCGGACCCGGCTATTGCTGGCGGCGGGTCCACGGCCGTGCTCAGGTGCGCCAGTTGCTCGCTGATGGTCTGCTCGTCTTCCTGGAACTCGGGCACGGCCAGCAGCCATACCCGGAAGCGAGCACCCTGGCCGGGCGGCGATTCGACCGTGATGCGGCCGCCGTAACGGCGCACCAGCCCGTAGCTGATGGACAGGCCCAGGCCCGTGCCCTGGCCCTGTTCTTTGGTCGAAAAGAAGGGGTTGAACAGCTTGTCCCGCGCCGCCTGGGGGATGCCGGGGCCGTTGTCCTGCACGCTCAGGCACAGCCCGCGATCGTCCCAGTCGCGGGTCGCGATGCGGATCACCCCGGCGGTGTCAGCCACGGCGTGCACCGCGTTCACCAGCAGGTTCACCAGTACCTGCTGCAATTCCTGGGCGTTGATCTGGATCGGGCCGCGCGCCGCCAGGTCCAGCTCGATGCGCACCCGCGCGTTCTTGACCAGGTGGCGGACCAGTTTCAGGGTGTCCCGAACCAGCCGGTTGACGTCGACGTCGGCCACATAACCGGCGAACTCGGCCGGGCGGGCATACTGCAGCAGCTGATTGATGATGCCCTGGATGCGGTAGATCTGTTCGACGATCAGGGTGACCTCGTCCCGCACCGGGTCCAGGGCCGTCCCCAGTTCCGCGATCACCAGGTCCAGGTTGCCCAGGATCACCGCAGTCGGGTTGTTGATCTCGTGCGCCACCCCGGCGGTCAACTCGCCCAGGGCGGCCAATTTCTCGGCCTCCACCAGGGCCTTGCGGGTCTGTCGCAGCACCGCGATGGTATCGCTGAGTTCGGCATTGCGGTGTTGCAGTTCGGTGGTGCGTTGCGTCACCTTGAGTTCCAGGCCGTCGGCGGCGTCCTGGATCTGGCGGTTGCGCTCCTGCAGCAGGTCCAGCATGGCGTCGAATTCCCGCGCCAGTTCGCCGATCTCGTCTGCGGAGCGCACCGGGCCGATGCGTCGGTCCTGGCCCTGGCGGGTGGCGGCGACCACGCGGGCCATGGCCTCCACCGGGCGGAAGATGGACTTGGCGCCGAGCACCGCCAGCACCGCCGACAACAGCATCAGCACCAGGAACAGCCCCGCCAGCATGCCCAGCGCCTGCCACAGGCCGGTGCGGAAGGGCCGCTCCAGAAAGCCCGCGTAAAGCATGCCGACCCGGTTGCCGGCGACGTCGTGGATTGGTTCGTAGGCCGAGATGTACCAGTCGTTGACCACGAAGGCGCGGTCGATCCACTGCTCGCCCCGACCCAGCACCTGTGCCCGCACGGCCCGGGAAACGCGGGTGCCGAGCGCCCGTTCGCCGGGCCGCAGCGGCACGTTGGTACTGATGCGCACGTCGTCGAGGAACACGGTCACGGTGCCGATGCTGTCGGGGGGCAGACTGCCCGGGCCGTAAACCAGGTCGCGGATGGCGTCGACGAACGCAAAGTTGCCGTTCAGCAGCACGCCGCCGTCCAGCACTGCCTGCACCTCGCCGGCGGGGCCGCGCACCGGGTAGGCGACCCGGATCAGCATGCCGCGGTCCTCCAGGGTGCGGATGGTCGGCACGGCATGCGGGGTGTCCACCAGCGGCAGCCGCACCGGTTCGAGGAGCCGTTCAACAGCCAGCTCCGCGGCGCTGAAGATCTCGATGCCGCTGCCCGGCAGCCCGGCCAGGGCCTGGGTCACCAGCGGCGATGGCCGGCTCACGGCGGCGCTGTCCTCGTGCAACCAGCGGCGGTCGGTGCCGACCAGGTGCAGATAGGAGAACCCGGCGCGTTCGCGCAGCGCACTGACCCGGGCGCGGATGGCGGCGGCGTCGGCGCGATCCAGTTCGTTGCGGAAGTCGAACGACTCGGCCAAGCGGCCGCTGCGGTCCAGGTAGTCCTGCTGCAGGCGCACGAAGACGTCGTGCGCCACCGACAGGTCGGTATTCACCTTGATGTACAGCTGCTCGTAACCGAACTGCTGCCCCCAGCGCAGGGCCAGCAGCAGTGCCACCGGCATGATCAGCAGGATCGGGAACAGCGCCAGGACCAGCAGCTTGTAGCGGATGGTCCAGCGCAGCCGGGCGCGGATTCGGGACAGCCAGGACATGCCGACGGCCGAATCCGCCCGGGGCCGGTCAGCCGCCGGCCTGCCAGGCCTGCAACTTGCGCTCCAGGGTCTTGCGGGAGATGCCGAGCTGGCGCGCGGCCTCGGACTTGTTGCCCGCCGCGGCATCCAGCATGCGCAGGATGTGGCGCTTCTCCACCGTTTCCAAGCTGGTGTCCGTGGCTGCATTGGCCGGATCCGGCAGGCTGCCGCCCTGCAGTGCCAGGCACTGGGTCGGGGTCTTGTTGAGCAGCAGGCAGCGCTCGATCACGTTCTTCAGTTCGCGGATATTGCCGGGCCAGTGATAGTCGCGCAGCGGCTGCAACTCGGCATCGTCGCAGCCGGGCGCGACGATACCCAGGTCCGCGGACAGCTTGCCGAGGAAATAGCGCACCAGCAGCGGGATGTCGTCCCGGCGCTCGCGCAACGCCGGCATGCGGATGGCCAGGACATTGAGCCGGTAATACAGATCCTCGCGGAAACGCCCGGCGGCCAACTCGGCCCCGAGATCGCGGTTGGTCGCCGCAATGATGCGCACGTCGACCGGCACCTCCTTGTTGGCGCCCACCGGCCGGATGGTGCGCTGTTCGAGCACTCGCAGCAGCTTGGACTGCATGCCCATGGGCATCTCGCCGATCTCGTCGAGAAACAGGGTGCCGCCGTTGGCATAGGTGAACAGGCCTTCGCGGGCCTGGTGGGCCCCGGTGAAGGCGCCTTTCACGTGGCCGAACAACTCGGATTCCAGCAGTTCGGGCGAGATGGCGCCGCAGTTGATGGGCACGAAACTGCCGGACCGCTGGCTGTACAGGTGGATGGCGCGCGCCGCCAGCTCCTTGCCGGTCCCGGACTCGCCCTCGATCAGCACCGTGGACGGCATGGGTGCCACCCGCTTGATGACCGTGCACACGCTGCGGATCGAATCGCATTCGCCCACCATGCCCGGCGCGTCGAACAGCTTGTCCACCTCGCGCCGCAGCACGAAGTTCTCGCGCCGCATCTTGCGCTGTTCGAAGCAGCGCTCGACCGCTGCCAGCATCTGCTCGGCACGGAAGGGTTTGAGGATGAAATCGGCCGCCCCCGCCCGCAGCGCCGCGATCGCGGTGTCCAGGTCGGCATGTGCCGTCATGAAGATCACGCTGGCGGTGCTGCCCTGCTCCTGCAGCTGCTCGATCCAGGCCACCCCGGAGCGCCCGGGGAGACGGATATCGGTAATCAACAGGTCGAAGTGATACCGCTGCCGCAAGGCCTCGGCGGTCTCGGTATCGGGCGCCGCCTCGACCAGCGAATAGCGCTTCTCCAGGGCCTTGCGCAGGAAATTGCGCATTCCCGGCTCGTCGTCGACGATCAGTATCGAGGTGACGATGCGGCCGTCGGCGAACGGTTGCAGTCCCGTCGCGTCCAGGGTACTGCCTGCCGCGGGTTGCGGTAGGGCTGACATACTCTCCTCCTCCGGCCGTCGGGCGCCGGCCAGGCGCGCTGCGGCGCTGTTATCGATTGTGACCGCGTTCTTGGACGGTCTTTTGTCCACCATTGAGCCGGGTGGTGGCGGTCAGACAAAACCCCGATTACAAATGAGGTTGGATCTTTTTGACCCGCCTGCGGTGTAATTCTGGTCAATTATTAACCATTTGGAACAAGTTTTTGCTAGGCGCAGGTTAAGGTCACGGAAAGGAA
>JBFZDU010000222.1:0-2505 GCA_041307205.1 Gammaproteobacteria bacterium
GGCCCTGCGTCGCAAGCAGGCCAAGAACTTCATGGCACTGCTGATGCTCAGCCAGGGCGTGCCCATGATCCAGGCCGGGGACGAGGTGCTGCGCACCCAGGGCGGCAACAACAACGCCTGGTGCCAGGACAACGAGATCAGTTGGTTCGACTGGCGGCTCACCGAGAAAAACTGCGGCATGCTGCGCTTCACCCGCGAAATGATTGCCTTGCGGCGGCGCCACCCGAGCCTGATGCGGCGCCAGTTCCTGACCGGTGAAACCTTACCCCCCAGCGGTATACCCGACATTAGCTGGCATGGCGAGAACCTGGGGGCGCCCGACTGGGACGGGCCGGTCGCGCAGACGCTGGTCTTCACCCTGTCCGGCCTGCAGCCGGGGGAACCGCACCTGCACGTGATCGCCAATATGGGCGATCTGGGGCGCGAGGCACCCCTGCCACGGCTGCCCGGGGTGCGCTGGTATCTGGCGGTCGACACCACCCACAGGCCGCCCGAGGACATCACGCCGCGGAACTCGCAGCGGCCGTGGGATGCATCGACCTACCCGGTCGGCGGTCGCAGCGTGGTCGTATTCGAAGGCGAATGGCAAGGGGCGTGACCAGGCCCTAGCCGCCGCGGTCCCGGCATCACCGCCGGCCCCGGGGCCGGCGTGGCACCGGTGCGTCAGATCGCCTGCCGCCACCGCCTGCCACCCCGGCACTGCGCCGCAAGCGCACCGCCGGTTAAGATATGCGCTTAGTTTGACCACCGTCAGCAGCTTGGTCCCGGGCCTGCCGTTTATCCTCCCCCCACGGCAGGATCGCGCTGCGGCCACGGCGTTCGCGAGATACACCGACAGAGAAAAATTACGGGAGTCCTGTTAATGGCTTACGGTACCGAAGACATACGCAACATCGCCCTGGTCGGGCACGCAGCAGCCGGCAAAACCATGCTCACCGAGGCCCTGCTGGCCGCCGCCGGGCGCATTAGCGCCGCTGGCGATGTCGCCAGGGGCAACACGGTCTGTGATTACGACCCGCTGGAAAAAGACAAGGGCCATTCACTCGACACCGCCCTCGTCTCCTTCGACTGGGCGGGTTGCCACATCAACCTGCTCGATACCCCGGGGGCGCCCGACTACCTCGGCAAGGCGGTCGCGGTCCTGCCGGCGGTGGAAACCGCCGCGGTCGTGGTCAACGCCCGGGCGGGCATCGAACCTGTCACCATCCGGATGATGCGGCGGGCCGCCGAGCGCGGCCTGTGCCGGCTGATCATCGTCAACCGCATCGACGCCGAAGACGTCGATTTGCCGTTGCTGCTGGAAGAACTGCAGGACACCTTCGGCAAGGAGTGCCTGCCGCTCAACCTTCCGGCCGACAACGCCGGCACGGTGGTTGATTGCTTTTTCAATCCGTCCGGCGACAGTGATTTCTCCAGTGTCACGGCGGCACACCAGGCGTTGATCGACCAAGTGGTCGAAGTCGATGAAGACTTGATGGCGCTGTACCTGGAACAAGGCGAAGCCTTGGCCCCGGAGCAACTGCATGCGCCTTTCGAACAGGCGCTGCGCGAGGGACACCTGATTCCCGTGTGTTTCGTCTCCGCCCGCACCGGCGCCGGGGTGCGCGAACTCCTGGAGGTGATCGCCAAGCTGGCACCGAACCCCACCGAGGGCAACCCGCCACAGTGCCTGATCGGCGAAGGCGACAAAGCCAAGCCTTACCAGGTCGTGCCCGATCCGGCCAAGCATGTGGTGGCACACGCCTTCAAGGTCACCTTCGATCCCTTCGCCGGCAAGCTGGCGCTGTTTCGCGTGCACCAGGGCACGGTCACCAAGGACAGCCAGCTGTATATCGGCGACGGCCGCAAGCCGTTCAAGGTCGGCCACCTGTTCACCCTGTTCGGCAAGGAGCACCCGGAAGTCGAAAGCGGCATCCCGGGCGACATCCGGGCGGTCGCCAAGATTGACGACATCCATCCCGATGCCATCCTGCACGACTCGCACGACGAGGACTACCTGCACCTGCAGCCCTCGCGTTTCCCGATACCCGTGGCGGGGCTGGCGATCCGCGCCCGCCGCACCCAGGACGAGCAGCGCTTGGCCGACTCCCTGCACAAACTCCTGGAGGAAGACCCCTGCCTAGAGTTGGAGTCCAACCAGACCACGCGTGAAACCGTGCTGCGCGGCCTCTCCGAACTGCACCTGCGCACCGCGCTGGAACAGCTGAATCAGCGCTATCGCCTGGAAGTCGACACCGACAAACCGAGCGTGGCTTACCGCGAGACCATCTCGGCGGTTGCCACCGCGCAGTACCGCCACAAGAAGCAGACCGGCGGTGCCGGCCAATTTGGCGAGGTGGCACTGCGGGTCGAGCCCCTGCCGCGCGGCGAAGGATTCCTGTTCAAGTCCGAGGTTGTCGGTGGAGCCATTCCCGGCACCCTCATCCCGGCGGTGGAAAAAGGCGTGCGTGAGGCACTCGCAGCGGGCGCCATCGCCGGTTACCCCATCGTCGATATCAAAGATCG
>JBFZDU010000223.1:0-3721 GCA_041307205.1 Gammaproteobacteria bacterium
GGGGCGGGGCAACGCGCCGACCTGCAGCGCCTGACCGAGGCCGAGGCGGAGCTGCAAACCCTGCGGCACGACTTCGATCAGCTGCTGCAACGCTCGCGGCTGCAATTGGATGAGCGCGAGCGCCGGATCTGCGAACTCGAGACCGCCAACCAGGAAGCCGCCATGGTGCAGCACCGGCTGGCGGCGCGCGAGCAGACCCTGCGCAGTCGGCTCGACGCCCTCCAGGCCATGGCACCGCCGACCCGGCTCGCCACCCTGCAGCGCCAATGCAGCGACCTGACCCGACGCCTGCAGCTCGCCGAGCAGCAGCGGGACGCCCTGCGCGCGGAGTGCGCGGCCGCCCAGGCGCACGCCGCCGCGCTGGCCAAGGCGTGCCACGAACGGCAGGCGGAGTGCGCCGCCCTGGAGAAGCTGATCGGCCCCACCGGCGCCGCGGCCTGCCGGGACTGCGAACGCCCGGACTGCGCCGGCTGCGCCGACCTGTGCGGACGGCGGGTGTTGTGCGTCGGCGGCAGAAACCAGCTGCTGGAGCAGTACCGCACCGTGGTCGCCCAGTGCAACGGCCGCTTCGAGCACCACGACGGCGGCATCGAGGACCACCGCCAGCGGCTGGAGGTGATGCTGGCCTCGGCCGACGCCGTGGTCTGCGCCACGGACTGCGTCAGCCACGACGCCTATTACCGCACCAAGCGCTTTTGCAAACGCCACGCCAAGCCCTATGTACTGCTGCGCAACTCCGGCGTGTCCTCGTTCGTGCGGGCGGTCGAGCAACTCGGCACGGCGGACTGACATAGCGAAAAGAAAGGACCGAGGGCCGAAAGAAAGGGCCGAGGGCCGAGGGCCGAAAGAAAGGGCCGAGGGCCGAGGGCCGAGCGCCAAGGAACGAGGAACGAGGAACGAGGAACGAGGAACGAGGAACGAGGAACGAGGAACCTCAAAAGGGTCGCAGCCCCGCAACCCCGGTCAAGCCCAAATCCAAATTAACTCGCGGCGCAGCCGCACAAGACCCCTCGGTCCTCGGCCCTTGGCCCTCGGCCCTTTGTTCTAGTTCTGCTCAATCGAACAAGCCATGCAGGTACCAGCCGCCGGCCCGCCGGTCGCGGTAGACCCACAGCCGCTCGCCGGCCGGGCTGTGCGCCAGGTAATAGTCGCGGGCCACGTCGGCGCCGTCCCACCAGCCGGCCTCGATGCGTTCGGCCGGCTGCTCCAAGCGCAGCGGACCACCGTAGCTCGGGCATCCCTCCTCCACCCGCAGCGGACGGGGTTGTTCCAGCAACCACAAAGGACGGGGCGCGGTCATTCCCTGGCCTCCGGTCCCCGGCCCCCGGCCCGGTGGTGCGCCACCCGGCGCACCCAGCTGCCAGGCCCGCTCGGGCCGGGGGTCGGGCACCACCAGCAGGCCCTGCACCGCGGCCGCGCCGAGCCGGGCCTGCAACCGCTCCAGCAGATCCGCAGCCACCGGACGACTGGCGGCGAACAGCTCGCCACAGGCCTCGGTGTACGGCTGCCAGGCATCGACCCGCAGGGTGATGGCGACCACTGGGGCGGCCAGGCACAACCGTTCGCTGCGCTCGCGCAACAGTTCCAGCAGCTGCTGCGGATCGCGGCTGGGCGCGAGCAGGCCGAGCCGAAACCGGCTGTCCGGGGCATCCCGGTGCGTCAGCCGCCAGTCCAGCTGCTGGGTGCCACCACCATGGCCATGCAGAAAGCCGCACAAGGCGAGCAGCAGGCGCCGCGCCGGAAAGACCAGGGCCGGGGCCGCGGTCAGCTCGCCCAGCAGCTCCAGCCGTTCCTCGAACACCGGCGGCGGCTGCCACAGCGGGCGCGGATCGGGCGCCAGGCCGAGCAGCCGGTCGAGCGCATCACCCAGCGCCGGGCCGAGGCGCCGCGCCAGCTCCGGGCGCGGCAGCTGCAGGCACTCCCCCAGGGTGCTCAGCCCCACCCCGGCCAGCAGTTCGCGCGCGGCCCGGCTGCGCGTGAACCGGTACAGGGCGATCTCCTGCAGTCGGTCCCGCAGCTCCGCCACCCCGCTCACCCGGCTGCCGGGCCGCACCCTGGCCAGCAGGGCGGCCGCTGCCGGCGTGGGTGCCGACGCCAGCTGCGCCCGATAACCGAGACGCGGCAGTTCGCGTTCCAGCCGCGCCAGCAGCCGGGCCTCCCCGCCGAACAGCCGCAGGCTGGCGCCGATCTCCAGCAGCAGACAGTGGGGATCGAAGGCGATCCGCGGGCTGAACTGGTAGGCCCAGGCGGCGAGTCCCGCCAACGCCTGCCGCTCGCGCCCGGGTGCACGCGGCTGCACCAGCAGGTCGCTCTGCAGGGCCAGGGCGGCGGCCAGCGGCATGGCCGGGCGGATGCCGCAGGCCAGCGCTGGGGCATTGCAGCGCAGCACGCAGACCCGGCCGGCGCGCGGCTCGCTCACCACCAAGGGCCGCGCCGCCTGTTGACCGCGGCTATAGACCTCCAGCGGCAGATCGGGGAAATACAGGCCCAGCCACAACACCTCCGCCACCCCGGCCCTCAGGGCCGCAACCGCAGCTCGGCGCCGCCCCAACCGCCGCGGCGCTTGAGCACCTGCAGCCGCAAGCCGCCGTGGTCCGGACTGACCTGCAGCCGCAGGGCCGACGGCGAGGCCTGGGCGCGCTCTGCCAGCGGCCGGAACAGCACCCCGAGCGCAGCACCGGTCTCCGCCGCCAGCTGCAGCCGCCGGATCTGGGTGGTCCTGAGAGTGCCCAGCCAGGCCAGCAGGGCACCGCAGCTGCCCGAACGCAGCACCTGCTCGGCGGCCCACCGTGCGTCGGCGGCGGCGCTGCGCAACAACAGGCTGCGCCCCGGGGTCAGTCCCCGCGCCGCCAGGGCCGGCGCATAGGGCAGGTGCGGCGGATTCACCCAGGCCAGCCAGCCGCCCTCCTCACCCAAGCGCGCCAGGACCGGCAGCAGCAGGCCCAGGCCGCTGCCGTGGTCGCTCAGCAGTTCGACCAGCGCCCCGCGCGGCCAGCCGCCACCGAGCAGCCGGTCCAGGTCCGCCCAGCCGCTCGCCAGGCGGGCCACATCCTGCCCGCCGCGGCCGCGCCATACGGCCCCCTGCTGTACCAGCTTGTCGAGAATGGCATTTTGATCCATGGCGTCAGGGTTCGCCGGACCCGACGCATCGCAGGGCCCGGACAGGCAGGAAGAATAGAGAACAAATATAGAACTATTGCCGTCACCGGCCTATCAGGATTTGTCGCGCCGCGGCGCGACACCCGGCACAACCCCCGTCGGCAAACCGGACCCCGGGCGTAAAAAAACCGCCCGGCGCGGCTGCCGGGCGGTTCGGTCGCTGCACGACTTGGCGGTCAGGGTCGCGCCGGGGCGCTCACTCCGGCGCCGGGACCTCGGTCGCGCCCTCCCCCGCGGGTTCGGCCGGCTGATCCGTCGGACTCAAGGGCAAGCTCAACACCGGCATCCCGGCCGCATCAGCCCCCTCGTCCGGGGTCAGCGGCGGCACCTCGACGGCAGCCGCGCCGGGCACCAGTTCCGGCGCATCGAACCCGGCTGCCGCATCGGGCGTGAGCGGTGGCGGCACCACCGCATCGGCCGCCGGCGGGACCATGGCCGGTACCTCGCCCCCCGGCTCGTCAGCGGACGCCTCCGGGGCCGTGATGGGTTCGGCCGTCACCGCCGGCGGCACTGCCGGTTCATCTTCCGGCGCCGGGCGCAGCGGCACGGGAACCTCCACTGG
>JBFZDU010000224.1:0-2735 GCA_041307205.1 Gammaproteobacteria bacterium
GACGGTTCGATGTCGCGACTGGCCACATAACGGGTGCGTCCCGATGAGCGATGATCTTCACTCCCCCTGTTGAGAGTGGAGGTTGTCATGTTAGAGCGCTACTTCGTTCGCCCCACCACCGTTGATCGCATTCGGGCGACCTGGCTCGGCGAGCCAATCGAGCGGTATGTTACCTGGCTGTCCGACAACGACTATGCAGCCCGCAATGTCTCTGTCCGCGTGCCCCTGTTGGTGGCGTTTGGCGAATTTGCCTGGAGTCACGGTGCCACTGCACTGGATCAGCTACCGGAGCAGGTAGAGGCATTTGTCGCCGACTGGGTTCGCCACCATAGCCGGTGGTGCCAAAGCGACGCTGATCGACGCTGTGTGGCGAACGCCGCGCGTGGCCCTGTCGAGCAGATGCTGCAGCTGTTGGATCCTGATTATGCCGAGCGCGTCAAGCCTGCGCTACCACAGCCGTTTGTCGATCAGGCGCCTGGATTCTTCGCCTATCTGAGCCAAGAGCGCGGCCTAAAGGAGACCACGACCGCGCAATACCTGCATTATCTGCGACGCTTCGAGCGCTACCTCGTGCATATCGGCTTGCAGGATGCCCGTGACCTGTCTGCGCCGGTAATCAGTGCATTCATCACCGACAGCAGCACAAAACTCGGGGTGCGCTCGCTGCAGTATCTGGCCGGCGTTCTCCGCGTCTTTCTGGCTTTCCTCTACCGCCAACGGTTGATCGACACGGACCTCAGCCGAACGGTAGAGGCACCCCAACACTACCGGTTGGCGGACGTGCCAAGATCAATCAGTTGGGAGTATGTTAAAAAGGTCCTTGATGGGGTAGACACACGCTCGCCGGTTGGCAAGCGGGACTATGCCTTGCTGCTACTGATGGTCGTCTATGGGCTGCGCGCCCGCGAGGTGGCGGCCCTGACCCTGGACGCCATCGACTGGAAACGCGAACGACTGCTGATCGCTGAACGCAAGGCCGGTCATACGACCGCCTATCCGCTCTCACAGATGGTCGGTGAGGCGATTATTGACTACCTTCGGCTGGGCCGGCCCAAGACCGATTCGCGCGCACTGTTCTTTCGCGCCGTGGCGCCATACCTGCCGCTGAAGTGGTGGGCCATCTCCCAGGTCGCTGCCCGTCACTTGCGCCGAGCAGGTGTCGCGGTCCCCCGTCCCGGATCCCATACCCTGCGCCACGCCTGCGTGCAACGGCTTGTCGACGCGCAATTCCCGCTGAAGGCGATTGGCGACTATTTGGGGCACCGCTCGCCGGATGCCACCGAGGTGTACACCAAGGTCCAGATCGAAGCGTTGCGCGAAGTGGCTCTCGGCGACGGGGAGGCCGTGCTATGAACCCGACGCGTTCTCTCTCAGATTTCCGCGGTGTCCTCGCTGAGCCGGCGGCGGCATTCCTAACCCACAAGCGCGCCCTGGGACGCCGCTATTCTACCGAAGAGAAGGTCCTGCACCTGTTCGCACAATACCTCGACGTGCAGCATATCGAGGTGATCGATGGGATCACCCCGGCGGTGCTGGATGCCTTTCTGGCCTCCCGCCCACGCCACTCAGCCCAAAGCTATAACCATCTGCTCGGCGTGCTGCGCCGGTTTTTCGATTGGCTGGTCGTGCAGCAGATGATCCCGCATTCCCCGCTCAACAGCCGTCCACGCCGAACAACAGCGCAGCACAGTCCGTTCATCTTCGATGTGGACCAGGCCCGTCTCCTGCTGGAGGTGGCCGCGCGGCTCCCCAGCCGTCCGGACGCACCGAACCGCGGCGCCACCTACCGCGCTATCTTCGCCCTGCTCTACGCCCTTGGGCTGCGGGTAGGCGAGGTATCGCGCCTCTGCGTCCAGGACATCGACCCTCAGCGCAATTTGCTGGTCATCCGGCAGACCAAGTTCTCGAAGACGCGACTGGTGCCTTTCGGCCCGCACATCGGTGCCGTCTTGTCCGATCATCTGAACCAAAGCCAGGTCCGCCTTGGAGTCTTGTCTCCGGAGCAGCCGGTGTTTTCCTTCTCCCAGGACGGGCGGTGCCCCATTAACCCCAACACCATCAGCTGGAATTTTCACCGGCTCTTGCCTGAGCTGCAACTCACCGTCCCGCCAGGGGTCGCTCCGCCTCATCTGCACTGTCTGCGCCACTCCTTCGCCGTCGGTACCCTGCTGCGTTGGTACCGCGAAGGCGTGGATCCCGCCCGTCGCCTGATTCACCTGGCAACCTTCATGGGGCACGTCAGTCCCAGCTCAACGGCGTATTATCTAACGATCACCGCGCAATTGCTGGAAAGTGCCAACGCACGCTTCGAGCGTTTCGCCGCCCCCATCTTGGAGGAGGCCAGGCTATGACGACAAGTACGCCCGGCGCTATTGTGCGTAGCTTCTTCGTAGATCACCTCACCTGCCAGAAGGGCTTGAGTGCTGCCACGATTCACAGCTATCGCGACGCGGTGCGTCTGTTCCTGCAGTTCGTCGCCGAGGACTGCGGACACCGAGTCAGCCGCGTGGGGTTTGCAGATCTTACCGCCGAACGGGTTTCGCGGTTTCTTAACGCTTTGGAGACCAAGCGTCACAATCATGTCCGGACCCGCAACCAGCGGCTTTCAGTGCTGCGCACCTTCTTCGACTACCTGGCGTTACGGGAACCGGAGATGCTGGCCCAAGCGGAGGGCGTGGCCGCGATTTCTGACAAACGGGTCGCACCACCCGCAACCGGTTACCTCGAGCGCGATC
>JBFZDU010000225.1:0-4297 GCA_041307205.1 Gammaproteobacteria bacterium
ATCGCGCTGATAGGGGCCGATGAAGGCCTTGTAGACCAGGTGTGGTACCAGCTGACGCGGCGGCCGGCGCAGCCAGTGGGTGCGCAGATAGGTCGCGGCTCGAGCGGGTGGCGTGAAGGCATCCATACAGCTTCGATGGGCGGGCGCCAGCATCCGGGTGTAGATCCCGTCCATGAGTTTGAGCGTCGCGCTGCCAGGCGCGGCCGAACTAAGGTGGTCACGCACCTCATCCAGAACGGGCGTAGCGAAAAAGTGTCGGGCATAACGCAGGGCATAGAACAGGGGGCGACCCAACTCCATTTCTTCGGCGCGCGCCAGTAGCCGCGGCCAGAAGTCTGTTTCGCTCGCAGCCTGGCGCAGCAGTAGATCGAGGTCGCTCAGGTCGCGCAGGCCATGTGAAAGCCCGTCGTCATGAAACAGCAGCGTGGCCGCATGCAGGATGCGGTCCTCGCTAGCCAGGACCGTCAGGCCGGCAAAACCCGGAATCTCGGTGGCGCGTCTGCGAAGCTTGCTGGCGTCGGGGCGATAGCGTGCGCTATCCGGCACGATGGCATGGTGAAGGTTGATCACCATGGCTCGCCGCAAATGCTTCAGTTGCGGCGCGTCGTATCGCCAGCGCCGGTAGTAGCACCGGTCGTATTCCGGCAGCCCGACCCTTTGCCAATCCGCGTGCTTGAGGGCGGATTCGAGTTCGCCCAGGCGCTCGGCAGGAATGAGAAGGTCGATGTCTTCGATCAGGCGACCCTTCGAGGCAGGCAGGTCGGCTGCGACATAAGCCGCGCCCTTGAGCAGGACTAGGGGAAAATCGAGCCCGGCCAGCAACGCGCGCAGCCGCCGCAGTTTCCGGCGCATTTCACCCTGATGCGTTTCTGCGAGCGTGGTAGCGGCCTCGAAGTGCCAGCGCGCCACCGCCGGAATGGCCGCATCGAGTCTGGCCTGGATGAGATGGGTGTGCAGGCGAGCCAGCAGATTCGCCTGGCGCCCCTGGCGAACCAGTGTGTCCCAATCCGCCATGGAAAAACCCTGGATCGACTCGGGGTTGCGAAATACGTGGGAAACCAGTTCGGCGGGCGCGCGCATCTCAGTTCCCGGACTGGCGCACAAAGGCTGAAACGGCCAGACGGTCGAAAACCGCCACGGCTTCTTCCAGACGACTGTACTGAAAGTCGTAACTGTCGGTCTGCTTGATCAGCGCCGAGCACACCCGAAATCCCTCCGTGCCGAGTTGGCTGTAATTGAAGGCGTGCTGCGTTAGCGACTGATAAGTCTGCTGCTTCGAGTGGGGCAGCACTTCAAGTTCCCCACTCGCAATCCATTTGGGAAAGATGATCCAGCGCGGCTTCGCCGGTTCATGCTGGCGCCGCACACTCTCTTTCGGTGGGCGCATGTACGCGATCGAGCGGTCGGCAGAATTGCAGGAGACACCGCCGAAGTAGGCATCTGCGTGGAAAGCACGGATCAGTGCAATCGATTCATTCTTCAGCCCGATCGGTCGGGGCAGGGGGTGAATCCATCCGGTCTTGCGGTCGATCAGGGTCAGTTCGTCGGAGAGCAGACGCCAGCCCGATAAAACCAGGGCGGCGACCAGCGTGCTTTTGCCGGAACCGGGTGGGGCTGGCAGGATCACCGCCTGATCGTTCTTTTCCACCGCCGCGGCATGAATCATCAGGTACTGATGGGCATGCTCCGATACGCACCAGTCGAGTCCCCGTTCGAGCATAGGATAGGCCTGGTCGAGGGGCTCGGGTTCGAAGGGCTCTACGCCATCGAAGGAGAAATTGGCCTTGGGCCGCAGCCCCTGCCTGAGTCTGGTCTGTGGATCGACCGATACATGAAAGTCGGCGAAGGTCTCGCGTGGGTTGCGTACTTCGAACTGGCCGTAGAGCTCGCCCAAACCCTCGGCGACGGCATCGAGTCGCGATCGCACCCGCAGGGAAAAGGGGCCGGTACGCAGCCAGATGCCGGGGCCGGCGAGCTGCCGGCGCAGTTCAGCGGGAAACAGTTGTAGTAGTTTCATGTCGTACGCAGGCGCCCGATTCGGGGTGGGCAGTCAATTGATTCGCCCGCCCATACGGCGCGTTCCTTTCTGCCCGGGGCAGCCAAGCGCTCGATTGTTGAGTTCTTGTGGGTGGGCCCAAGCGGTCTTTTGGCTCCACCTGAAGCCTGTTCCGCAGGCGGAGCAGGCTTCGAATCTGCGACAGCAATTTCTGCAGCATAGATAGACGCCCCTTGAATTGGCGAGGCAGTTTATGGTGGCGCGCTTGAAGGTGTAAAGAATTCCGACAGTCGGATTTAGCCTTGACTCCGATTGACCCCGGATTCGCAATGAAGCGAGGAACCGACTTATTTGTCCAAAAATGCTCGGAATTGCTCAAGGTGTTTCTGGCTCTCGTCGTGCAAGGCCTGCTCGTGAAATTTGGCTAGCGTGCCCTTGTATAGCAGGTGAGGCAAAAGCAGGTGAAGGGGCATACGCTGGTAATGGCCGCGCACATACAAGGCAAACAGTGCCATAGGTGTCCAGCGGTCATGGGCGGAAGAATGGTTGGGTTGCAAGCCGCGCAACAGCAAGGAATCCATCAATCGTCCAGTCGATCGTGGCACCTTCAACGCGCCGGTCTCGGGGATCCCGGCGTTGAGCAGGCGGTTGGCATAGCGCACGGCATAGGCTAGGGGTTCGGCAAGATCAAGTCTGGCGGCGCGTGTCGCCAGTGCTTCCCAAAAGTCCGGGGTGTCGGCGAATTGTTGTCCCAAGCGGCGAAAGTCGTTGAGATCGCGCAGGCCGCGTTCGAATTCACCATTGAGGAACAAGTGGGTAGCAGAGTGCAGCAACATGTCCTCGGGCGCGAGCACGTACAGATCATCCAGGCCACTCACTGGTACCGCAGCATTCCATAATTCCTGCACGCGCGGTTTGTTGCGTGCAGTCAGCGGCAGGATGTTGTGATGCACATCCAGTACGGTGCCGCGTTGGGTATGACGGCGTGCGGGAATTTCATGCATCCACTGCCGGTAATAGCGGTCGTTGTAGGCGCTGCGGTCCTCCTGGACCCAGCCGGCGCGACCCAGTGCACGCTCAACGTCGGTCAGTGCGCCCCGTGGTACCAGAATGTCGATGTCGCCAAATAGCCGCCCCTGCGCCGCTTCAAGGCCGGCAACCAGATAGGCCGCGCCCTTGAGAACAACCACCGGCACACCGATGTGATCCAGCACTGCATGTATCGCTTCGACTTCCCACTGCATGACCTCCTGGTGACGATCCGCGACATGACGTGCGGCGCCAAGCTGCGCGCGCACGCGTTCAGACAACTGATCGAGCTGGTTGGCACCCAGGGCGGCGTAATGCAGCGTCGCCAACAGGCCGGCAGCACGCGCTTGCCGTATGGTGATATCCCAGTCGGCTTCGGAAAAGTGGCCCAACTGCGTGGGATCGGCCAAGCCCTGACAAAGGCGTGCTGCAGCGATCATTACAGTGTCCCGGCTTTTTCCGCAGCCAATGTGCCAAACCAGGCGATGGCTTCGTCCAGATCGCTGTAATGTAGTTTGTACGAACTGCAGTGCGCGGCGACATCTGCCAGCACCTCGAAGCCGGTTCCTCCAAGCAAAGGCAGGTTAAAGCTGTCGTCCGCCAGTTTGAGAATCGAGTGGCAGAGACTGACCGGTTCGGCTGCGAGGGCAATGCCTGCCTGGTAGCCGGGGTAAACCACCCAGGCCGCCGTTGCAGGGATATGTGCGGCCATGATGCTGTCTCTGGGGGCGCGCATGTGCGCCACAGTGCCTTTTAGGGTGTCTGTCACCGGCGGCCCCAGGAAGATTTCCGGGTTGCGTGTGCGAATGATTTCGATGGAGGCGTTTTTCAGGCTGATCGGTCGTGGTACCGGCCAGATCAGGCCGGTGTCCATTGCAATCAGCGCCATTTCATCAGAGAGCAAACGCCAGCCCGCAGCAACCAAGGCCGCGCACAGCGTGCTTTTCCCTGCGCCGGGATGACCCGGAATCAACACACAACAGTCATGCTTGGCGACAACGGCCGCGTGAATGATCAGGTACTGGTGCGCAGTGGTGGCAATGCACCAGTTCAGGCCCCATTCAAAGAACGGGCGGGCCTGCGCATAGGGCAGCGGTTTGAAGGGGGATTCGTCGTCGAATTTGAAACTGACCTGCTTGCGCCAGAGCGCGCGCAGGTTACGGGGTGTGTCGACTGAGAAATGCAGGTCGGCAAAGTCTGAATCTGAAATTCGATAATCACCGTACATGTCTGCAACGTGGGCACCGATGTCCGGCAATCGTGACTTGACAC
>JBFZDU010000226.1:0-12482 GCA_041307205.1 Gammaproteobacteria bacterium
GCGCGAGCTGAACATCGGCCACGCCATCATCTGCCGCGCCGTATTCAGTGGGCTGGCGGCGGCCGTCGCGGAGATGAAACGGCTGCTGCAACCCCGCGGCTGAGCGTCAGCTGCCAGGCGCGCGGCTACCAGTTCTCACTGACCAGCCGCCCCGCCTGCTGCTGCACGTTGGCCAAGGCCTGCGCGATCTTCGTGACCTCTGCGGTGCGAACCACCGCCTGCAGATCCCCGACCGCCGCGTGCAAGGCCGGCACGCCGCACACGGCTGCCGAGCCGTGCAGGCGATGCGCAAGTTGCCACAACTCGTGCCATTGCTGTTCGGCATAGGCGTCTTGCAGTGCCATGAGCACTCCCGGCAGCTCCGCGAGCAGCTCGTTAAACAGCTTGTCGGCAACGCTCTGGGACTCCCCCGCTATGCGCAAGGCCTGGGTCATATCGCGCAAGGGCAAGGATCGGCGCTCGGCGCTCGGCGCGTCCGGCGCCGAGGGTAACGGGTCTTCCCTAGGCTCCAGCGGTTCGAGGTCCAACACCCGTGCGATCAGGGCATGGAGGCTCGCGTCCTGCAGCGGCTTGATCAACACGCCGTCGAGGCGGGCCCGCTGCATGGCCTCGCGGTTCTGCGGCGCGGCATCGGCGGTAAGTGCGACGATCGGAATCCGTCGTCCGCCCTGTGCGGCACGGATCTCCCGCGCCGCGTCCAGCCCGTTGAGCTTGGGCATGTGCACGTCCATGAACACCAGGTCGACCGGGTGCGCCAAGGCGAGTCGCACCGCCTCGGCCCCATCAGCCGCCTTCAGGACGCTGGCCCCCTGGTAGGTCAGCAGGGAATCCATGAGGCGCAAATTGATGGCGTTGTCGTCGGCAACCAGGAATAAGCGGCCACTGAGCCATTCGCCGGCCGCCCAGCCGCCCGCAGCGGCGACCGGCTGCGACGCCGGAGCGAGTTCGCGCTTGAAACAGGTGGTCAGTGCTTCCACCAGTTGGAGGCGGCGTACCGGCTTGCTCAGACAGCGGGTCGCGCCGGCCGCCAGCAGGCGCGGCACCAGCTCCTGATCTGAACTGCTGAGCAGTGCGAACAACGGGGCTGCGTAGCTGGCGCGTGCGTGGCGGATCGCTGCTTCCATGGCCAGCAGGTCCTCGCTGCCGCCGGTTGCAGCGATCGCAACCAGGTCTGGGGGCTGATCGCCACCGGCGCGCCGGTCCGGGAGCTTCTCGTAGTCTTCCACGATCAGGCCCAGTCCGCCCAAGGTGTTGCGCAGCATGATGCGCGACAGCGGGTGGGAATCGATCAGCAGCGCGCGGCGTCCCGGAAAGAGCGGACTCGACTTATGCTCCGGCGCCCGCCCCCGACCGACCGTCAGCGTCACCCGGAAACAGGACCCCTGGCCCTCGCGGCTCGAAACGCTGATTGTTCCATCCATCGCGCTGGCCAGGCTGCGGCAGATGCTCAGCCCGAGCCCAGTTCCCCCATAGCGGCGCTTGGTTGTTGCTGAACCTTGCTGGAAAGCAGAGAAGAGGCGTTCCTGCTCGTCTGCCGGCACACCGATGCCGGTGTCGGTGACAGTGCACATCAGCTCGACTTCGTCGTCCCGCTCCTCGTGCAACATCACGCGCAGGACCACTTCGCCGGCAGCGGTGAACTTGATCGCGTTGCTCAACAGGTTGGTGAGGATCTGGCCGACGCGGGTCACGTCGCCGATCAGGCAGTCGGGCACGTCGTCGTAGACCATGGACACCAGTTCGAGGTGCTTCTCGTGCGCCTGGGGCGCCAACAGCGCCACGGCCTCGTCGACACCGGCTCTCAAGCTGAACGGCTCGCGCTCCAGGATCACCTTGCCGGATTCGAGCTTCGAGAAGTCGAGAATGTCGTTAATGATCGACAACAGGTTGGTTGCCGAGGCGGCGATGGTTTCGACGAACTGGCGTTGGGTGCCGTCGAGCGGGGTCTTGGCCAACAGGTTCGTGAAGCCCACGATGCCGTTCATCGGGGTGCGTATCTCGTGGCTCATATTGGCCAGGAAATCCGACTTGACCCGGATCGCGTCAAGCGCGCGCCGCCGCGCCAGGTCCAGCTCGGCGTTGCGAATCTCCAGCGCCTCCATGGTGTCCCGCAAATCGCCGGTCGCCTGCTCTACCTGCTGGTGCAGCTGCTCGTTGGCAGAAGCCAGTTCGTGGGTCATGGCATTGAAGCCACGTTCCAGGGCGCCGATTTCCCCGGCCGAGTCTTCCGGCACCTGGATCCCCAGTTCGCCGCCGCGCACGCGTGCCAGCGCTTCGGTCAGGCGCAGCACCGGTCGGGCGATGCGCGCACTCAGGGCAGCAGCGAACAGGCCCGCCAACGATAACCCGACCAGCGCCAGCAGGCTGGCGTTGCGCACGATCGACCAGCGGGCCCCGTGCACGTTACCGTCGCCGGCCAGCAACACCACGCGGCCCAGGCTGTTCGCGTCGATTGTCGCCGGGGTTGGGCCGCTCGACGCGATGTCATCAATGTCATCGATGTCACCGGAAGGGCTGGCCTGGCGTATGGGGGCTTCAAAACGATGCGAGTGCGCCAACCCGGTCAGGACCGGGGGATGCTCGCCCGGACCGATGATGGTCCCAGGCAGCGGCTTGGCCGCGCCATCTTCACGGGCGGCCTCGGCATACACGGTGCCGTCAGGGCCGACGATATGCACCTGCCTGATGTCGCTGTGGCGTTGCAGGGTTTCGCGACACAACAGCTGCAGGTGTTCCCGATCGGCGGTGAACACACCGTAAATGGCGGCCGTCGCGAGTTGCTCGGCCAGGGCCTGGCTACGCACGGCAAAGGCTTGATTGAGATCATCCAGGCGGGCGCTGATCACGTAGACGGAGAGTGCCAACGCCATGACGCTGGCGGGCAGCAGCGCCACCAGCAGAATCCGCAGGCGAATGGATGGCAGCACGCCGAGCCGCTTCATGGCACGCTTCCCAAATTCCGCGCCAAGGTGGCGTCGTCCGGCAATGTCAGGCCGAGGGAGCGCGCGACTTCGCGATTGACCTCCACGCGGAAATGCGTTGCGGCGGCCGGGGCGGGCAGACCCTGACCGCTCAGGATGTCCTCCGACAGGTCGCCGAGCTGCCGCCCGATATCTTCGGGCGTGGAGTACAGGGCGAGCGCCGCTCCGGCGTTCACCATGGCGTGCGAGTAACCGACCAGGGGCACCCGTGCGCGGTAGGTGGTGAGCAACAGCGACACGATGGTTTCGCGGTTGTAGATGGCCGGGTCCGGCACCGCGAGCAGGATCTCGGCGCGCTTCAGCAGGGCCCGCAATGCCGGGCCGACTTGGTGCTCGTCCGCGATGGCCTCGCTGGTCAGTTCCAGCCCGAACGGTGTCCCGGCGGAGTGCACTGCCGCGATGCGTTGTCCGGAGGTGGGTCCCAGGAGTACCCCAACTCGGGTGGCCCCGGGCATGGCCAGGCGGACCAGCTGCAAGTGACGTTCCACGGGTTGATCCAGAAACACCGCCGTTACCTGCGGCGGCGCTGGCGGGCAACAGCCCTGGAGTTCTTTCCAGGTCGCCTCCGGGATCAGGGCGTAAACGGTCGGTACGCTCAGCTCGGCGCGTGCCACTGCCAGGCTGGCGGCACGGCCGAGCGGGATCACGATCTGGCTGCCCCGGGCCGCTTCGGCCGAAAAGTCCTTCAGGGCGATGCTGGTCAATTCGGGGGGCGCCGCGCAGTTCAAGGCGCACGCCGCTGCCAGACGCACACGCAAGGCGTTGACTACTTCGTGATAGTAGGTCGCCTCGTCGCTGAGCACCGCCAGGACCCGAAACGCGGGTTCGGCGGCGGACAGGGCGCTGGGGAGGGTAAGAACCATCAGGACTGTCAGCACGCCGCACCAGATCGCCACCGAGCGGGCGGCGGCCCGCGCCGACTGCAGGAACCGGGACAGTCCTTTTGGGGCGGTGCGAATGATCGACACGTGCGGCGTCGCCGGTGACATCCTGAGTGCAGTGTCAGTAGGGTTGGAGCGCGATTTCCGCGTAAATCTGGCGGTCGTTGCGATTGCCGAAAAATCCGCTGCCTGGTTCCTGAAACTCCCAATAGGCCTGGTTGAAGAGGTTATGAACGATCACCGACAGGCGCAGTTCCGCTCCCGCCAAGCGCAGGCGTTTACTGACCCGGGCGTCGGTACGGTGGTGGGCGCTCAGTTCATCGCCTTCATCCAGCCAGGCCATGTCGCTGACGTAATGCCACAGCGCGCTGATCTGCCAAGCATGCGGCAGATCCTGCATGACGAGCAGACTCGCGGTGTGCTTGGGTACGGCGTCGGCGGTCGACCGCAGCAGTGGCGGGTCGATATCGCGCCGGTAGATCGTCGGAGAATCCGCGTAAGCGTAAGCCAGTTGCAAACGGGTACCGTCCCTGGGGGTGAGGTCGGTTTGCAGCTCGATGCCGCGGACCTTCAGTTTGCCGACGTCGGAAAACACCCGGGTATCGCCAGGGATGGTCCTGGGGTCGCCCAGGCTCGCGACCAGGGCGGCATTGCGTACGTCCAGGATCACGTTTTCCAAGGTGTCCTGGTACAGCCGCAGATCCAGGTGCCCGCGCCAGCCCGGCAGTTTCCTCAAGTAAGCCAGTTCAAAGCTCGCGACTTGCTCGGCCTCGATTCCGGCGGGATTCCGGATCTGCTGCAGGAACAGGTCGGTTCCGTCCTGAAGCTTCACTTCGGCTCGTTGTTCGAGAAGGGTAGGCATCCGATAGCCGCGCGCTGCGCCCAGACGAAAGGAATGCTCCGGGGCCGGTTTCCAGTTGGCGACCAGGCGCGGCGAGAAAAAAGTGCCGTTGTCGCTGAAATTTTCGATCATCAAACCGCCGTTCAGGATCCAGCGTTGCGAGACCAGCCATTCGACGTTGGCGAACGCCCGCAACTGGCTGCGATCAATGGTCGCGGCGGTGTCGAATATCCCGGGTCCCCGGGCCGTGTCCCGGCGTGTACCTGCACCCCAGGAGATGCGCCAGTCCCGGCCCGGGGTCCACAGGTGCTGCAGTTCGAGATCGTAGCGGTGGCTGCGTAGCCCCAGGTCGAACACCGCGGCCTGGGCATCTTGGGACGCAAAATAGTTGTGATAGAGCTGCAGGCGCAAAGCGGAGCCGGAATCCAGGCTGCGATTCCAGATCAGGTGTTGGTAGTGGGAGCGGTAACGCCGCTGGCGCGGGATCGGGAACAGTTCGGAGTCGAATTCGGTGTTGCGGAAACCCAACTGCAGGCTGAGGCTGTCGGGACCCAGCGGGTGATGGTCGGCGCGCAGGGTGAAGAATTCGGCCTGGTGGCCGTCGAGCCGCTGGTCGAAGCCCTCGCTGCGCCTGCCCGAGGCCGCGACGCGATAGCTCCAGGCGTCGCGGCGGCCGCCGTATTGGAGGGTGGCCCGGCCAGTCTCCTGACTGCCCCCGAGCAGAACCAATTTCGGACCGGGGTCGTCCCCCGAGTGGCGGGTCACGATGTTTACCGAGCCGAGCACGGCATTCGAGCCATAGGTCGCCGCGTTGGACCCGCGCACCACCTCGATGCGCTCGATCTGGTCCAGGGTGATGGGCAGCGCCGCCCACAGCACCCCATTGGCGCCTGGTTCGTAGATCGAGCGGCCATCCACCATGACCTGCATGCGGCGGGCAAAGGCGCCACTGAAACCATGATAAGTGGCGATGGACTGGGTGCCGTCGATGTCCGTGACCTGGAATCCAGGCACCAGCCGCAACAGCTCTGGCACATCGAGCGCCCCCGAGGCGGCGATGGTCTCGCGGTCTATCACCTCGATCGCGACGGGCGCGTCGGCCATGGCCTGCTCCAGGCGGGATGCGCTCAATACCCGCGGCAGGTCACCGAAGAAATCCAGCTCCGAGAGCCGGTAATTGTCCGTGGCGGAAACCGGCGCGCCGAGGCTGGCCGCCAGCCAAATGGCCCAGCGCAGTGGCGATGCCGTCGGTGTCCTAGGCCGCATCGTGCGAGATCCCCTGCAATTCAACTACCAGCGCCCCTTCCTCAGTGCCTTATAATACAGCGCTCGTTTTCCAGCCCTGCAAAGCCACACCCAGCCCATGGCCGCCATCTCGATCGAATCCTGCATCGGCAACACCCCACTGGTGCGCCTGCAGCGCCTCAATCCCAATCCCGGCAACGAGGTCCGGGTCAAGCTGGAAGGCAACAACCCCGCCGGCTCGGTCAAGGATCGCCCGGCGCTGTCCATGATACGTGGTGCCGAAGCGCGCGGTGAGATCCGCCCGGGCGACACCCTGATCGAGGCGACCAGCGGCAATACCGGCATTGCCCTGGCGATGGCGGCAGCGATCCGCGGCTATCGCATGGTGCTCATCATGCCCGAGCACATGAGCGTCGAGCGCCGCGCGGTGATGAAGGCGTTCGGCGCCGAAATCATCCTGGTGACGCGCGCGCAGAGTATGGAAGGGGCACGCGACCTGGCCGACGCAATGGCGCGACGTGGCGAGGGGCGGGTACTCAACCAGTTTGCCAACCCGGACAATCCGCGCGCCCACTACGAGGGTACGGGTCCCGAAATCTGGCGCGATACGGCGGGCCGGGTCAGCCACTTCGTCAGCGCCATGGGGACCACCGGGACCATCGTCGGCACCGGCCGTTACCTCAAGGAGCAAAATGCCGCGGTCCAGATCGTCGGCGTACAACCCGCCGAGGGGGCCAGCATTCCCGGCATCCGGCGCTGGTCCGCCGAGTACCTGCCGGCGATCTTCGACCCGCGCCTGGTGGATCGGGAAATGGACGTAAGCCAGGCGGTTGCCGAGGCGACGACGCGCCGCCTGGCGGCGGAGGAGGGCATCTTCTGCGGCATTTCGTCCGGCGGCGCCGTCGCCGCCGCCCTGGAGCTCAGCCGCGAGGTCGAGAACGCCCTGATCGTGGCCATCATCTGCGACCGCGGTGACCGTTATCTGTCCACCGGCGTGTTCCCCTACGAATAAGCAGCGCGCATGCAATTCACCGTCCTTGCCCTGACCGCCGCGCCCGACACCCAGGGCGGCCGCCTGCTCCACGGGCTCACCGATCTCGACGACGTCGCCGTCGGCAAGATTCTGTTCCACAAGCGCAAGCAACAGGCCGGCCTGGCTGCGCAGCTGGCGCTGTCGCAGCAGCGTATCGCCACCCTGAGCCTGGTCTGCTATGACGGCGGCCATGCCGAGGTCCGCACCCTGGGCATGCCCGACCACGGCGAAGCGGCCATGTTGGACACCTTTTTCGCGGCGGCCAAACCTGGTGGCAGACTGGTCACCTGGGGTGGCTGGACCCAGGCCCTGCCCCTGTTGCGGCTGCGTGCGATGCGGCACCTGGTGGTTGCCGCCGACTTCTGGGAAGGGCTGTCTGCCGCGCCGGACTTCCACCTGGACCTGCAGGACGCCTTGTCGGTCGCGCCCGCGACCAACGCGACCCCCTTGCATGAGCTGGCCGTGCTGTTCGGTTTCCCCGGCCTGCCCGATGCCGGCGCGAGCGATGCCTGGGAGTTGATCCAAGCCGGTGATTTCCCGGCCCTGCACCGCTGCAGCACCTTCCAAGCATTGAACCTGTACCTGCTGGCGCTGCGCTACTGGGAGGTCAGCGGCAGCCTGACCCGCGACGCCGCCGAACAGGCCAGGGTCGCGTTGCGCGGCCCGTTGCAGGATCCGCGGTCCGCGGGACTGCGCGGTTTCCTCGACGCCTGGACCGGCGCCTGATGTCGCGGCGCCGCGCCGCGCTGCCGACCGCCCCGGTTGCAGCTCAGATCCAGGCCCTCAGTCACGATGGCCGCGGCATTGCCCGTATCGAGGGTAAGGCCGTGTTCGTGCCGGGTGCCCTGCCGGGCGAGACCGTGACCCTGCGTTACCGGGCGCGCCGCCGCCGCCACGACGAGGGCGAATTGCTGGAGGTTCTGGCCGCCAGCGCGGAGCGGGTGGTGCCGCGCTGCGCGCATTTCGGGGTGTGTGGTGGCTGCAGCCTGCAGCACCAGGCGCCTGCGGCCCAGGTGCGCACCAAGCAGCAGGCCCTGCTTGACGCCCTGCAGCACATCGGCCGGGTCGCGCCCGATACGGTGTTCGCGCCGCTGGTCAATGCCACTCCCTGGGGCTACCGGCGCAAGGCGCGCCTGGGCGTCAAGCATGTGGCCAAGAAGGGCAAGGTATTGGTGGGGTTTCGCGAACGCGGCTCCGCCTTCGTCGCCGATCTCGACGAGTGCCACGTCCTGCACCCGAAGATCGCGGCGCTGCTGCCGCTGCTGAGCGACCTGATCGGCGGGCTGTCGATCGCCCAGGAGCTGCCGCAGATCGAAGTGGCCATGGACGACGCGCGGCTGGTGTTGGTGTTGCGCGTCCTGAGCCCGCCGTCGGCGGCGGATCGCGCTGTGCTGGCGGCGTTTGCTGCGGCGCAGGATCTGGCGGTATACCTGCAACCGGGCGGCCCCGAAACGGTGGCGCCGCTGGGCGAGCCGCTCGACCTGCACTACGGCCTGCCGCAGTTCGGGCTCGATCTCGCCTTCCTGCCCGGGGACTTCACCCAGGTCAACCCGGACATCAATCGCCAGATGGTCGGCCGCGCACTGGAACTGCTCGCACCCGGCGGCAGCGACCGCGTGCTCGACCTGTTCTGCGGCGTCGGCAACTTCACCCTGCCGCTGGCGACGCGAGTGCGGCAGGTGGTGGGGGTGGAAGGCGACAGCGGGCTGGTGCAGCGCGCCCGCGCCAATGCCAAGCGCAATGGCCTGGACCATGCGCGCTTCTACACCGCCAACCTGTACGGCGCACTCGATGCGGAGCCCTGGCTCGGCGAGTCCTTCGACAAGGTCTTGCTGGATCCGCCGCGCAGCGGTGCGGTCGAGGTGCTGCCGCTGCTGCCGCGCCTGGGCGTGCAACGCGTCCTGTACGTCTCCTGTTATCCGGGCACCCTGGCCCGCGATGCCGGGGCACTGGTGCGCGAGCACGGCTATCGCCTGGTCGGTGCGGGGGTGATGGATATGTTTCCGCACACCGCGCACGTCGAATCGATCGCGCTGTTCGAGCGCGACTGAGATGGCCGTCGAGATCGAACGCAAGTTCCTGCTGAGCTCGGACGCATGGCGCGACGAGGTGCTGCGCAGCCAGCGCATGACCCAGGGCTATCTGGCGCGTGGCGCCAACGCCGCGGTGCGGGTGCGGATCAGCGGCGACCGGGCGGAACTGAACGTCAAGAGCACCCGCGACGGCATCCACCGCCTGGAGTTCGAATACCAGATCCCGCTGCGCGACGCCGAAGAGCTGATCGCCCAGGTGGCATTACGCCACGTGATTGACAAGACCCGGCACATCGTGCGGCAGGGGGGGCACACCTGGGAGATCGACGAGTTCCACGGCGAAAACGCCGGCTTGGTGGTGGCCGAGATCGAACTCGGCGCCGCAGACGAAGCGTTCGCGCGGCCCGCGTGGTTGGGCCAGGAGGTGTCCGAAGACGCGCGTTACTACAACAGCAGCCTCAGCGAACGTCCCTACAGCACCTGGTGATCCGCTGGCTTGCCGTCATTTTGCTGCTGCTCGGCGCCGGCTGCCAGGCACCGCCGCCCGAGGGGGTCCGCATGGGGCTGGCGACCCTGCCGACTACCCTGGACCCACGTTACTCCACCGATGCCGTGTCGGCGCGGCTGTGCCGGCTGCTGTACCAGGGGCTGACCGAGTTCGATGCGCGCAGCCGGCCGCGACCGGCCATGGCCGTCTGGGAACAGCTGGCGCCGGATCGCTACCGCTTCCGCCTGCTGCCGACGCGGACCCCCTTTCCCGACGGCCGACTCCCGGCGGCGACCGATGTGCAGGCCACCTACGCCAGCATTCTCGACCCGGCGACGGCTTCGCCGCAGCGTGGCACCCTGGCGCATATCCGCGCGATCCGGGTGCTTGACCCCGAGACCCTGGAATTCGAGCTGAGCCGCGCGGACCCGCTGTTTCCCGGCTACCTGACCATCGGCATATTGCCGGCGCAACGCCTGGCCGCGGGCCAGGACTTCAACCGCGCGCCCTGGGGCAGCGGACCGTTTCGGTTCGAGGCACGACCCGACGATAACCGCCTCGACCTGCGGCGGCGCAGCGACCAGCTGCGCTTCAGCTTCCTGCTGGTACCCGATCCGACGGTGCGGGTGCTGAAGCTGCGCCGCGGTGAGATCGACCTGCTGCAGAATGACTTGCCGCCGGAAATGATCGACTACCTGGCGGCACGCCCGGAACTCGCGGTGCAGCGCGCCGCGGGCACGACCTTCGCCTACCTGGGTTTTCAGCTCGACGACCCCCTTACCGGGGACGAACGCCTGCGCCGGGCCGTGGCCCACGCCATCGACCGGGCGGCAATCGTGCGTTACCTGTTCGCCGGCAATGCCCGCCTGGCCGAATCCATCCTGCCGCCGGAGCACTGGGCGGGTGCGCCCGACCTGCCGACCCACGACTACGAGCCGGCGCGTTCCCTGGCGCTGCTGGGAGCGCTTGGCTACGGGCCGGATCGCCCTCTGGAACTGGAATACAAGACTTCCAGCGATCCGTTCCGGCTGCGGGTGGCGGCCGCGCTGCAGGCACAACTCGCCGCGGTCGGAATCCGGCTGCGCATCCGCAGCTTCGACTGGGGCAGCTTCTTTGGCGATATCAAGGCCGGGCGTTTCCAGCTCTACAGCCTGGCCTGGGTCGGCGTCGAGAGTCCCGATATTTATCGCTATGCCTTTCACAGCGCCGCACTGCCGCCCGCGGGCGCCAACCGTGGCCGCTACCGCTCGGCGGCGGCCGATGCGCTGATCGCCGCCGGCGAGGCCGCAAGCGAGGCGGCGGGGCAGGTCGCGGCGCTGCAGTCCCTGCAACACCGGATCCATGCCGACCTGGTGTATGTGCCGCTGTGGTACGAGGGACACGTGGCGGCGAGCGGACCGCGCATCCGCGGCTATCGCCTCAACCGCCGGGGCGATTACGATGGCCTGATCGACGTCCGCCTCGCGGTTGCCCCGTGACCGAACTGCATATCGACATCGCCCGCCAGGAACTGCGGTTGCTCGACGGCGCGATCCTGCTGGCACGCTACCCCGTATCGACGGCACGCAATGGCCCGGGCGAGCTGCGCGACAGCGGCTGTACCCCGCGCGGCCACCATCGCATCCGCATCAAGATCGGTGCCGGCTGTCCCGAGAACACGGTGTTCGTGGGCCGTCGCCCCACCGGCGAGATCTACAGCCCGGCACTGGCCGCGCAGTTTCCGGGGCGCGACTGGATCCTGAGCCGGGTGTTGTGGCTGACCGGCTGCGAGCCGGGCCGCAACCGCGGCGGCCGGGTCGACACCCTGCGCCGCTACATCTACCTGCACGGCTGCCCGGACAGCGAAACTCTGGGCCGACCCGGCTCGCACGGCTGTATCCGCCTGTGCAACCGCGACATCCTCGAACTGTTCGAGCGGGTGGGGCAGGGCACGCCGGTGTTGATCGGCTGAACCCGTGCTGACCCGGATCCTGACCCGTCTGTTCGACACCCTGCTGGTACTGAGCGGGGTGGCGCTGCTGGTGTTCCTGCTGCTGCACCTGGTGCCGGGTGACCCGGTGGAGGTGATGCTGGGTGAGAACGCCCGGCCAGCCGACCAGGCGGCACTGCGCCAGGCCCTGGGCCTGGACCGGCCGCTGTTGGTCCAGCTGGGACAGGATTTCGTCGACCTGCTGCGGCTCGACCTCGGGGTGTCGCTGCACAGCCGGCGCCCGGTCGCGGAAATCCTGGCGGAACGCCTGCCGGCCACCCTGCAGCTGGGCGCGTCGGCCTTCGCCGTCGCGCTGGCGCTGGCGCTGCCGCTGGGCGTGACTGCGGCGCGGCATCGTGGCCGTTGGCCCGACGGGCTGGCGTCGGGCTTCGCGCTGCTGGCTCAGTCGCTCCCGAACTTCTGGTTGGGTCCGCTGCTGATCCTGTTGTTCTCGGTCACGCTGGGGTGGACGCCGGTGAGCGGCGCCGATGGCGCGGCCAGCCTGATCCTGCCCGCGCTGACGCTGGGCGCCTCGCTGGCGGCGCTGAACACCCGCATGGTGCGCAGCAGCCTGCTGGAAGTCCTGGGCGAGGATTACATCCGCACCGCCCGTGCCAAGGGGCGCAGCGAGACCGCGACGCTGTGGCGCCACGCCCTGCCGAACGCGGCGCTGCCGCTGCTGAGCCTGCTCGGCCTGCAGCTCGGCGGGCTGTTGGCCGGCACCGTGATCACCGAAGTGGTGTTCGCCTGGCCCGGGATCGGCAGTTTGCTGGTGGACAGCATCCGGGCGCGCGACTATCCACTGGTGCAGGGCTGCGTGCTGCTGGTGAGCTGCGCCTATGTGCTCGCCAACCTGCTGGTGGACCTGCTCTACGGCCTGGTCGATCCGCGCATGCGCGGTCGCCCATGAGCAACGCCCCCTTGTCGCTCGCGCTACTGCTGCTGTGGGCCGTTGCGGCCCTGCTCACGCCCTGGCTGAATCTGGATCCCTACGCGGTGCACCTGCCCGGAC
>JBFZDU010000227.1:0-5543 GCA_041307205.1 Gammaproteobacteria bacterium
CGATTTCTACCAGCTCGAACGCCTGTGGAGCGTCGACATCCCTGCCGCGGAGAAGCTCACCAAGCAGCGCCCCTGAGCGCTCGGCCCTGCTGGGTCTATTGGGCGGCCCACCACTGGGGCAGTGCCGCGATGCTGTCCAACACCGCGGCCGGCACAATCCCCCCGTTGAGATCGGCCGAGCGGAATTTGCCGGTGCGTACCAGCACCGCCTTGAAGCCGGCCCGCTGCGCCCCCTGCACGTCGCCCACGATGTCGTCGCCGATCATCAGGGTATCCACGGCGTTCGTACCCAGCCGCTGCAGGGCGGTCTCGAAAAAGGCGGGGTCGGGCTTGCCCAGCACCCGCGGCTCCACGCCGGCCGCAAAGCTGAGGGCTGCCACCATCGCCCCGGCGTCCAGGCGCATACCTTCGGGCGACTGCCAGTAGCGCGTCATGCCCAGTGCGATCAGCTGCGGCGCGCCATTCATCAGCAAGCGAAACGCACGATTGAGGCGATCGTAGCTCCAGTCCGGCCCCATATCGCCCACCACGACCGCTGCGGCACCCGACTCGGCGTGCTCAGGCAAGACCTCGACCCCGGCGAACTCGGCACGGGTGGCCTTGGGCACGAACAGGGCCACCGGGCCGATGCCCTGCGCGTTCAGCCAGGCGGCAGCAGCCGCCGGCGGCGTCAGCAGCTCGCTGACCGCCACCGTGATCCCCATACCCGCCAGTCTGGCCGCAATCGCACTACGCGGCCGCGAGCTGGTATTGGTCACGAACAGGTGCGGAATGGACTGCCCTCGCACCCAGGCCAGAGTCTCGCAGGCCCCCGCGATCGGATGCTCGCCTTGATACATCACGCCATCCAGATCAAACAGAATCGCCTTCATGTCAGACTCCCGAGTGCTCGCTGAGGATCTTTTAGAGCCTGGCGGGCGCGGCGTCCAGCGTAGCGCGGGTTCAGTGGCTGGCGGCTGGCGGCTGGCGGCTGGCGGCTGGCGGCTGGCGCATTTAGCATGAGTCATCATGCAGATCCACCTTGTCGCCGTGGGCGCGAAAATGCCGCGCTGGGTACAGGAGGGCTACGGCGAGTATGCCAAGCGCCTGCCGCCCGAATGTGCCCTGCGCCTGACGGAGATCGCGCCTGGACATCGCGGCAAAGGTGCGGATCTCGCCCGCGCGATACGCGCCGAGGGCCAGCGGATGCGCGCCGTCATGCCCAAGGATGCCCGGGTGGTGGCCCTCGAAGTGCGCGGCCAGGCCTGGAGCACCGCGCAGCTGGCCGAGCACTTGGCGGACTGGTTGGCGGGCGGGCAGGACCTAGCGCTGCTGGTCGGCGGTCCCGACGGCTTGGCCCCCGAGTGTGCTGCGCTCGCGCAGCAGCAATGGTCCCTGTCGCCCCTGACCCTGCCCCACCCGCTGGTGCGGGTGGTGGTGGCGGAGCAGCTGTATCGGGCCTGGAGCATGCTGCGGAATCATCCCTACCATAGGGGATAGGGCCGAGGGCCGAGGGCCAAGGAACGAGGAACGAGGAACGAGGAACGAGGAACGAGGAACGAGGAACGAGGAACGAGGAACGAGGAACGACAACAGGGTCGCAGCCCCGCAACCGACGCCAAGCCCAAATCCAAATCAAATCGCGGCGCAGCCGCACAAAAACCCTCGGTCCTCGGCCCTCGGCCCTGTGTTTAAGTCCCTCGGCCCTGTGTTTAAGGTCCTGTCTTTATTGCACCTTGTGGTGTAGCTTGCCGCGTCCGCACCGAGGAACCCATGCTCTACCTGGCCTCCCAATCGCCCCGGCGCCGTGAACTGCTTGGTCAGATCGGCGTCGAACATGCCGTGCTCGACGTTGCCGTGGACGAAACGCCGCAGCCGCGGGAATCCGCCGAGGACTATGTACACCGCCTCGCGCTCGCCAAGGCCTGGGCCGGTCATGCGCGGCGCCCCGGCGAGCTGGTCCTGGGCGCCGACACCGCGGTGGTCCTGGACGGCCACATCCTGGGCAAGCCCGAGGATGCGGCGCAGGCCCGTGCCATGCTCCTGGCCCTCGGCGGGCGGGAACACCGGGTACTGACCGGGATCGCCATGGTCAGCGCGGGCTACGAGGGGTACCGGCTGTCAGACAGCCGGGTGAGCTTCCGCCGGCTCGACGTCGCGGAGGCGGACGCCTATTGGGCGACCGGCGAACCCGCTGACAAGGCCGGCGGCTATGCCATCCAGGGCCGCGGCGCCGTGTTCGTGGCCCACCTCTCGGGCAGTTACTCGGGGGTGATGGGGCTGCCGCTGTTCGAAACCGCGGAACTGTTGCGCGAGGCGTGGCGGGCCACGGGTAGAATGGCGCTATGAGCGAAGAGATCCTGATCAACGTCACACCCCCGGAAACCCGGGTCGCGGTGATCGAAAACGGCGTACTGCAGGAGCTCATCGTCGAACGCACCGGCAAACGCGGTCTGGTCGGCAATATCTACAAGGGCCAGGTGTGCCGGGTATTGCCCGGCATGCAGGCCGCGTTCGTGGACGCCGGGCTGGCGCGCGCCGCCTTCCTGCATGCCTCGGACATCAATCTCGGCAATGGCGTGCGCTCGGAAAACATCACCGAGCTGGTGCGCGAAGGCAGCGAGGTGGTGGTGCAGGTGGTCAAGGACCCGCTCGGCACCAAGGGGGCGCGCCTCACCACCAATATCTCGATTCCCTCGCGCTACATGGTCTACATGCCGAACATGCAGAACGTGGGCGTATCGCAGAAAATCGAAGACGAACTCGAACGGCTGCGGCTGCGCGAGATCCTCAATCGCTATGCCGAATCCGAGGGCCTCAACGGCGGTTTCATCGCCCGCACCGCTGCCGAGGGCTCGGACGAGTTTGCGCTGCGCGCCGACATGCAGTTCCTGCACCGGCTGTGGGAGTCGATCCAGGAGCGGGCCGCCACGGCCCGCGCCAAGGAGTTGATCCACGAAGACCTGCCGCTGGCGGTCCGCGCACTGCGCGACCTGGTCGGCCCGGAAGTCGAGAAAGTGCGCATCGACTCGCGCTCCAGCTGGCGCAAGGCGGTGCAGTTCGCCAAGCAGTTCATTCCCGAAATGACCGCGCGCATTGAGTACTACCCCGGTGAACGCCCGCTGTTCGACCTGTACGGGGTCGAGGACGAGTTGCAGAAGGCACTGGAGCGCAAGGTGGAACTCAAGTCCGGCGGCCACCTGGTGATAGACCAGACCGAGGCGATGACCACCATTGACGTCAACACCGGCGCCTTCGTCGGCCATCGCACCCTCGAAGAGACGATCTTCAAGACCAACCTGGAGGCGGCCCAGTCGATCTGCCGCCAGCTGCGGCTGCGCAACCTCGGCGGCATCATCATCATAGATTTCATCGACATGACCGACGACGAGCATAAGCGCCAAGTCATGCGCGCGCTGGAGCGTTGCCTAGCCAAGGATCACGCCAAGACCCACATCTCCGAGGTATCCATGCTGGGGCTGGTGGAGATGACCCGCAAACGCACCCGCGAATCGCTGGAACACGTGTTATGCGAGCCCTGCCCCTGCTGCAGCGGCCGCGGCACCCTCAAGACCGCGGAGACCACCTGCTACGAGATCTTCCGTGAAATCCTGCGCGAGGCGCGCCAGTTCGACGTCGAATCGCTGCTGGTCCTGGCCTCGCAGGAAGTGATCGAGCGCTTGCTGGACGAGGAATCACAGAACCTCGCCGAGTTGGAACAATTCATCGGCAAGCCCATCAAACTGCAGGCCGAGGCCCTCTACACCCAGGAACAGTTCGACGTGGTGTTGATCTGAACCCCTGAGTGCCGCCCGCGATGTCCACCCTGCTCCGCCTGCTCCAACGCTTCGCCATTGCCTTGATCCTGGCCCTGGGCGCCCTGTCGGCCCTGGCCTACGTGACCACGCCGCTACTCGCCGGGCTGCGTGAGAACCTGGCCGCAGCACTCGCCGCGCATCTGGACGTGCCGGTCAGCATTGGGGGGATGCAGCCCCGCTGGCGCGGCCTGGGGCCCATGCTGCGCTTGCGTGATGTGACGCTCGGCAGCGGCGACGCAACTGTGCATCTGCAGGAGGCGCGGGTCGATCTGCACCTGCCCGGGTTCTGGGACCACACCGGGGCTCTACGCCTGACCCTGCGCGGTATGCAATTGCGCCTGGTCCGCGACCAGGATGGCACGGTCCACATCCACGGCCTGCCACGACCCGCTGCCGCTGCCGGCACGCAGCTGGGCGTCCCAGGCCGCCTGCGGCTGCAGGCCGCGGATATCATCTGGGAGGATCACCTGACGGGGCGCCCGCCGTTGCGCATAGCGCCCGTGGACCTGGACCTGAGCAGCGACCCGGACGGCTTGCATGGCGTGGCGCAGTTGGTCACCGCGCACGGTCAGGTGCAGGTCGCCGCCACCCTGAACGGCGATCTGCGCGGCAGCGCCTGGTCCGGTGCGCTGCGCGTGCGCGCCGAGCATCTGGACCTGGCGACCCTGCTGGGCGATTACCTGCCGGAGCACTACCAGCTTTCGGGCCTGCGCCTGAATACCGACCTGAACAGCACCTGGGAACAGGCTCTGCCGACCCAGGTCCAGGGCCGCATGGACATCTACGATCTGCGCCTGGTCGGCGCCGGCGAGGCACAGTTCCAGCAGCTGGGAGCCACCCTGGCGTTCGCCCGCCAGGACACCGCCTGGCAACTGCGACTGGACGACCTGACCGTCCGGCGCGGCGGGCGGCGCTGGCCGACGGCCGCCGTGGCCGCCGATTTCACCAAGGGACCGCAAGGGCAGATCCTGATCCGCGCCGGCGCCAGTTTCCTGCGCATCGAAGACCTGCTCGCCTTGCTCATGGTCCGTGCACCCTGGGCGGAACTGGACCAGTCGGTGCGCGACCTCGAACCGCGCGGCGAGCTGCATGATCTGCAACTGGCGCTCGACTATGGCCCCGATCACTTCGACTGGAAGGGTGCGGCCCGTTTCGCCGGCATGCACATCCGCCAGTCCGGGAACTCGCCGGGGGTGCAGAACCTCAGCGGCAGCCTGCGGGGACGCACCGATCATCTGCAGTTGGATCTCGACGGCGATAATCTGGTCCTCGACTTCGGCGACCTGTTCCGTTCGCCGCTTCGGGTAGACCGGCTGCAGGGACGCCTCGACTGGGTGCAGACCGCCACCGGCTGGGTGCTGCGGAGCGAGTTGCTGGAGCTGGACACGCCCGTGCTCCGCACCCGCAACCGCCTGGCCCTGACCGCCACGGCCGGACGGCCGTGGTTGCTGGACCTGCAGAGCGACTTTCGCGATGGCGATGCCAGTCAGGCCGGCACCTATTACCCGGTCCGGATCATGCGCCCGAAACTGGTGGAATGGCTGGACCGCGCCATCGGCAACGGCCGGGTGACCGAAGGCACGGCCATCATCTACGGTCCACTCCGCGATTTCCCCTTCCACAAGACCCATAACGGACATTTCGAGGTGCTGTTCGAGACCCGGGATCTCGACCTGGATTACCGGCTCGGCTGGCCACCGCTGCAGCGAATCGACGCCACGCTACGCTTCCACAACAACGCCCTGG
>JBFZDU010000228.1:0-4783 GCA_041307205.1 Gammaproteobacteria bacterium
TGCCGGTCCACGCCAAAACCATGCAATCCGCGGCAAGGTCTGATGGATATCTGGGGCGTGTGCGGCAACCGGGTCGTCCCGGGACCGCTGTCAGGCGAGTTGGCCTGCGTCGTTGAAAGCCAAGAGGCCATCGCCACGAATCGCCTGGTCGATAACTTCGAAGAGCAGGCACTGCTCGAGCAACTGATCGAGGCAAGCAAACCACCGGCGGCGGCCGGCACCCGCGAACTCCATTACCTGCTGGCGATGCCGTTCCGCTACCCGCCGCTGCGCCACGGTTCGCGATTCGGCGCCCGGCATGAGCCGAACCTGTTTTACGGAGCCGCCGATACCGACACGGCGTTGGCAGAGACCGCCTACTATCGGCTGGTTTTCTGGACTGGGATGCTGGATCCACCGCCGTCGGGGAAGCTCACGACGGAACGCACGGCGTTCGGCGTGCGATACGACACCGCTGCCGGTCTGCAGCTGCACAATCCGGCGTTCGCGGCGTGCCAGGACGCGCTCGCGGATCCTGCCCACTATGCCACGACGCAGCGTTTCGGCCGCGTGCTACGCAAGATCGGCATCGAGGCCTTCGAGTATCAATCGGCGAGGGTCACTGGGCCGGGCATCAACGTCGCGTTGTTCTCGCCCGGCGCCATCCCAGAACCAAAGCCACTTTGGCAGGCGCAGTGGTTGTGCGAAACACGAGGCAACCGTGTTGCTTTCTACAACCCGGTATCCGGTGCGCGTTGGTTCGAGCGTGACCAGTTCGAGGTAGACGGGGTGTTGCCGGCACCGGCGGTATGAGCCCCGTCGAGGCATGCCACGGTTGGGCGGTCTGCATCGCGCGCAAGGCGCGGCCGGTGTACGGCGGCATCAGAGGCGAATTGCAACGCCTGCGGTCCGACGGCTTCGACCCGAAGAAATTCCTGCCAGACATCCTGGCGACGATGGCACGCTGTTGCGGCACTTTCCTGGAAAGCCCGACCGCTTTACCCGGCACGGTGCGGCATAGGTTCACGTCCCAGCTCGGTATTGCTGACACGGCTTGTTTGCTGGCCTGCCGCGAGCGCGCGCAGCGCTGGCGGCACCGCCAAGGTGTCCGCCATGGCCCGGCTGCCGGAATGGTGACCGACCACGGCAAACCCACCATCGAGGTTCGCAAGTACCGCGCTAGACGACGCGACCCACGGGCGATCCGCAAGGGCAGCTTGGCTGAATACACCGAACGGGCAGGGCCGGTTGCAGCTGGCGACTGGCTGGCGACCCTGGGATCAATCACAGGCGTTGCTTTTGTTCATGCAGACCCGGATGTGGCCGTGCAGTCGGTAGGCCTGCCAAGAACCCCCAAGCGCATGGCCCTGGACGAACTCTCCGCGGCCATCGCCGAGCCGAAGAAGCACGCCAAGGCGGCGGGCACCGGGGTTGAACTGCGAAGCCTGCGCGTGCCCGCCTGCGCCCTTGGGTGGAGACGCCTGCCCGCCGGACCTGGCCGGGCAGGCGCCCAAGCCTAGGCGCTCAGCGACCGCAGCGGCGCGGCCGGGTCAGGACGAGGGAGAGCTCGGAGGCTCGCGGCAGGCCCGCGGCCGCCATCATCACGTGGTAGAGCTGGGTGTTGTCGACGATGTCGGTGCAGGGATACCAGTCACCCTCCAGCTTCTCCAGCAGCCGGGACACGCCGGCGCCGGCGCCGTACAGCCGCACCAGTTCGTTGGTGTGATTGGTGTTGGCGTAGCTGACCTCGCCGTCGGCGTAAACGAAGGGCGGCACGTTGCCGGATGGGTTCCTGGCCTGGGCCGGCAGATCACCCGCACCCAGCGGCAGCTCCGGGTTCAGGCGCAGGTAGCTGTTGGAATGATCTGAGGTCACCAGGACCACGGTGTTGCCCCAGTGCATGCCGTCGCCGGGACGGTTCACGAAGTCGATGACCGCCTGCACCGCCTCGTGCAGGTCCCAGGTGGTGCCCACCATGCGGGCGAAGTCGTTGTCGTGGTTGGCCCAGTCGATGTCGCCCTGCTCGGCCATCAGGAACAGGCCGTCCGGGTCCTGACTTAGCACCTTGAGTGCCGCCAGAACGGCATCCTTGAACAGGGGGTTCTCGACGGTTGCCCGCGCCACGTACGGCGTGCCGGGCAGATCGTGAGGCTCGGGCGACTCGAAGTTCCCGCCGCTGCCACCGAACAGGCCAAACAGCCCGGTGGCCTCGCCCGCGGCCACGTCATCGGCGGCCTCGAGCAGCGCCACGGAGCCGTCCAGTCCCGCGGTGCGGGTCACCACCCGGTAGGTCGGGTCCTGGCACACGGCCTGGTACGTGTCCTGGGAAATGTACGTGGAGCTCGCGGGCGCGGCGCAGCTCGACCCGGCCGGGTAGCCCCCGCCGATGACGACCTCGGGCTTGACGACGGCGAGAATCTCCGAGGCGATGGCGTGGTAGTTGTTGCGGTTGACGTTGTGGCTCACGAAGGCGGCCGGCGTCGCATGGGTGAAGGGCACCGTGCTCACCACACCGATGGCGAAACCGCGCTCATCGCGCAGGGTTTCGGCAACGGTGGTCAAAGCACCGTCAGCCGGATCGCCCGGCAGCCAGGCCAGGTTGCCGTCGTCGGTCTTGATGCCGGTGGCCAGGGCCGTACCTGCGGAGGCCGAGTCGGTGGCGAAGGGCTTGGTGGGGCCGAATGCGATGTCGTCGGGGATGAAGTACTCAATGATGTCCGCCGAGGTCACCAGGTCCAAGGGATAGGGTGCCTTGCCCCCCTGGCGCCAGTCATAGCCCAGGGCCGGCTGGATGGCGGCCGGGTCATAGCTGGCCGCACCGGCCTGGGCGGCGTACTTGTTGTACGTGGTCACGTCCCAGGTCGCCACGTTGCCCCGGTAGGGCAGGCCGTGGAAGGACAGGGCGAAGTCTTTGCCGTACAGGTAGCGACTGGTGGCGATCTCGTGCTCGATGTTCATGCCGTCCCCGATGAACAGGATCACATGCTTCGCGGCGCGAAACGGGAGCAGGCGCTGCGTGGCCTCCATCAGTCCCGGGTCCCCGGCCGGCGGGCTCCCCGCCAGGGCCGAAGGCGCGCACAGGGCAAGGCCGATGGCGATGCCCAGTAGCTGTTTCGAAGGGGAGATGTCGTTGACGTGCATGGTGCGCTCCTCAAGTTGGGAAATTCCCATCCGGGCCTGAAGATGGCTCGGCCCGGAGCCGCGGACGCGGCTACCGCGTCCACGGCGCAAAGTGCACCACCAGCACGTGACGGCAGCTTGGCACTGTCGTGACAACGCCAGCGGAGCTGATATGGGTCAAATCTCCGGACAGCAGTCGCGATGCCCGCCGGCTGCGCTACGATCACCCCGCCTGGATGGGCCGGGGCATGGCAAACTCGACCGTCGGGTCGGATGCCCACAGCTCGTGCATGCAGTGGACGCCGAACGGACCCGAGTACCGTATTTCCCAGGCGGCACCCGGCTCACCGCAGCGGCCTGACGTGGCTTTCCCTGAAAGACGCAACGCCCGTTGGCCGAACTCGGTCTCCTTGCTACCGTCACCACGCAAAGGATCAACGAAGTGACCACGACCAGTGCATTGTTCGGCAGGCCCTTGATCGTACAGGTCTCCAGGCGCGCCGCCCGCGCGCTAGCCGCACGGCGTCGACCGCTCGTCGCCGACATCGAGTTGAGGTTCGGCTGCCTGCCACGCAAACGCGTTGCCTTTCGGGACACTCACGCCAACCCGGTCGCAGCACCCCTGGTCGATCCCCACCGCTTTGCCCCAAGGTGGCTGCGGTTCGACTATCGCTGCGGGGCGTGGCACGGCCAGGTGGGGTTCGCCGAACCACCGGCAGGAGGCTATTGAGATGCTGCGGACTACTAGTCTTTGCTGCGGGCCTCGCGCATGACCCGATCGCGTATCCTGATCCTCAGCTCAATCCTCATCCTGCTCGCGCTGTTCCTCGCCTTGGATGGCGGTCGCTACCTGCGTCTGGACTTTCTCCAGGCCCAACAGACCGCCCTCGAGGCGTACCGCGTCGCTCACCCCTGGCTGTCGGCCGGCGCCTACTTTGCCGTTTACGTCTTGCTCACCGCCCTGTCCGTACCAGGTGCGGCCGTGCTGTCGGTGCTTGGCGGCGCAATTTTCGGGCTGCTATGGGGAACGCTGATCGTCTCCTTTGCGTCTACGCTCGGCGCGACCCTGGCCTTTCTCGTCGCCCGTTACCTACTGCGTGATTGGGTCGAGCAGCGCTTCGCACCACGCCTGCAGCAGGTCAACGCCGGCGTCGCCCGCGATGGTGCCTACTATCTGTTTACGCTGCGGCTGGTCCCGATCGTGCCGTTCTTCATCATCAACCTCGCACTGGGCCTGACCCGGCTGCGCACCTGGACGTTCGCCTGGGTCAGCCAACTCGGCATGCTGGGCGCCACGGTCGTCTATGTGAACGCCGGCACCCAACTGGCAAAAGTCGATTCGGTTCGGGGAATCCTATCGCTGGACTTGCTGGCGGCATTTGCGCTGCTTGGCCTTTTTCCATGGCTGGCCCGCAAGCTGACCTCGGGCATCAGGGCCCGACGGCGCCTGGCGCAATGGTCGCGCCCGCGCCGCTTCGACCGCAACCTGGTCGTCATCGGTGCCGGGTCCGCCGGCCTGGTGACCGCCTACATCGCCGCGGCGGTAAAGGCGCGGGTAACCCTGATCGAAAAGCACAAGATGGGTGGCGACTGCCTGAACACCGGCTGTGTCCCGTCCAAGGCACTCATCAGCACGGCAAAGGCCCTCGCGCGAATTCGGCGCGCCGGCACCCTCGGGATCCAC
>JBFZDU010000229.1:0-4356 GCA_041307205.1 Gammaproteobacteria bacterium
ACGTCGACGTAATGGTGACCATCGGCAACAAGTTTTTCTACACCCGCAGCCTGCCCTGCACTCTGTGGTTCTTTGACAAGGGCAAGCCTGAAGACCTGCAGGATCAGGTGCTAATGATCGACGCGCGCAACGTGTACCACGTGGTCTCGGCGCGCTCGCACATCTTCACCGACGAGCAGCACGCCAACCTCAACGCCATCGTGTGGCTGTACCGGGGTGTTACGACCGTCGAAATCCAGGGCTCAGCAAGGTTTGATTTCCCGAGGTCATTGAGAGCGATTTGATCAGTTGAGCCGATGACATTGGGGGACGGGGTGGGCGGTGTGTGCCGCCTGCAGCATGCTGACCGCGTTGCCGTTGATCAGCCGGTGGCTGGCGGATCGAGTCGGGCGATCCGGTCGAGGAAGAACGTCTCCATCTCGAGGTCGTGGTTGTCCGGATGCGCGCGAATGAAGGCGACGACCTGGCGATAACTGTCGGCGGCTTCCCGCGGCAAGCCGCGGGCCTCGTAGACCATGCCCAGCCGGTCGTGGCCGTCGTGGACCTCCGGGTAGTTGACCAGCAGCGCATGGGCGGCCTGCTCGGCCTCGTCGAGCCGGCCAGCCTCGATCAGGGCGACGACTGCGTTGGATGCGTCATCGAGCTCCTCCGCTTCGTCCATCGTTGCCCGGAGGTGCACAGCGTGCTCGCGTCGCTGCGCCTGCCACTTCACCGCCGCCGCCTCCTGCGCGGCCCGCCTGGCGAGCAACGGGGCGAGTGCGGCCGCTTGATCCTTGTCCAGGCAACAGCGCTTGAATTTCTTGCCGCTGCCACAGGGACAGGGATCGTTGCGACCGGCGGTTGGCATAGGCTTCGGTGTTGCCCAGGATGGGGGCCAGACGGCCCCCGCACCATCGCGCGCGAGGTCCAGCCATGCACCGGATTGTAGCCATCGTCACTTCCCTCGAACAGCATCGGCGCCAGTTGGCGAGCGACCCGGAATCGTATCGCCCGGCGACCTGTCCGTACTGCGGCGTGGGCAAGCCTTGGGGGCACGGCTACTATCAGCGCAAGGCCGACCGCAGGCAGTCAAGTGTTGGCCGTGAGCTGGTGCCGGTCCCGCGTTTCCGCTGCGATCCCTGCCAGCGAACCTGTTCGCGTCTGCCGGCCTGCCTCTCCCCGCGCCGCTGGTATGACTGGGTGGTGCAGCAGCTCGTGCTGCTGTGCCTGACCATGGGTGATTCGCTGTACGCGGCCGCCCGCTACTGCAAGGTGGGGCGGCACACCGCGCGGCGCTGGCGGGATTGGCTGGCGGCACGGGGCGAGCTATTTGCCTTCTTCCTGCGCCGCCGCTTCCCGGACTGGGGGCGAGCCGGCGATACCGCGGCGTTCTGGCGTGTCAGCCTGGGCGAACGGTCGTTGGCGGAACTGATGGCCTGGCTCGACCGCGACCTCGTCGTCCCGTAGTCGTTGCTCCCGCAACCAGCCCAGGACAGCCGGATTTCTGCCTGCCGTCGACCCCACACACTTTGGCCTCTGCCGGCAGCCCTGCACTTCGGGTCTGATAGGGACCCTTTTGTGCAACGGGAGTCAACCATGAAGGAAATCGATCCGAAGGCGTTGTTTCGGCTGTCGGTGTTGGGACCGCTGGTCAGCCGCGAGCGGCTGGCGCGTGGCGAACTGCAGCAGTTGCTCCGCGAACTGGCACAGCGCGAGTACGCCATCCCAGGCTCGCGCCGCCACCTGCTGGGCGAGAAGACCATCGAGGCGTGGTACTACGCCTGGCGGCGCGACGGCATCGCCGGACTGACGCCGAAGGCGCGCGTCGATCGCGGCCAGTCCCGGCTGCCGACCGAGGTGCAGGCCGCCATCATCGCCGCCAAGCGCGAGAATCCAAGCCGCTCGATCCGCCAGATCCGGCGCCTGCTCGAAGCCGCCGGTACCGTCGCGCAGGGCCGCCTGTCGCGCTCGGCGATTCATCGCCTGCTGCAACATGCAGGCCTCTCCCGGATCGCGGGCTCGGTCAGCATGCCCGAGGAGAAGCGCCGCTTCGCTGCCGAGCACGCCGGCGCGATCTGGTATGGCGACGTGCTGCACGGCCCCCGCCTGCCGCTGGCCGGCCGGGTGCGCAAGACCTATCTGGTCTCGCTCCTCGATGACGCCTCCCGGCTGATCGCCCACAGCGCCTTCTGCCTGGGCGAGACCGCCTTGGACATCGAAGGCGTGCTCAAGCAGGCGCTGCTCAAGCGCGGGCTCCCGACCCTGCTGGTGGTCGATAACGGTGCGGCCTATCGCGCCGCGACCCTGCAGGGCATCTGCGTGCGCCTGGGCATCAAGCTGGTCTATTGCCGCCCCTACGCCCCCGAGGGCAAGGGGAAGCTGGAACGTTATCACCGCACCTTCCGCGATGCCTTCCTCAGCGAACTCGACCCGCGGCGCATCACCGATCTCGACGACCTCAATGCCCGCTTGTGGGCCTGGACCGAAGTCCTCTACAACCGTGAGCCCCATGCCGGCCTCGGCGGACTCACGCCGCTGGCGCGCTACCAGCAGGACCTGCCCCGCATCCGCGGGCTCGGGCAGTTGGCGCTGCAACTCGACGCCTTGTTCTACCACCGGATCAGCCGCTTCGTGCGCAAAGACGGGACGGTAAGCTATCAGGGCCAGGTCTTCGAGGTGCCCTATGAACTGGCTGGCAAGACCGTGCGCCTGGTAGTAAACCCGCAGGCCCAAATCGTGGTCGGCGTCGAGAACGACGCCGGCGAAGCACTGGGCGCGGCCACCCCGCTCGATGCGCTCGCCAACCGTCGCCGCCAGCGGCGCAAACCGGCGCCACCCGACCCGACCCCGCCGGCCACCAGCGGCCCGAATCTGATCGAACTCGCCCACCATCGGTATCACCACCCGGAGGGCGACTGACATGTATCTCCGACATTTCGGTCTGACCCACCCGCCCCTGGGCAAAGAGGTGACCGCCCTGTGGGACGACGGCGGCCTGGCGCAACTGGGCGAGCGCTTCGCCTGGTTGCTGGATTCCCCCGGTTTGGGCTTGCTCACCGGCGAACCCGGCGTCGGCAAGACCGCGGCACTGCGACAACTGACGGCCGCCCTCAATCCGCACCGCTTCCGCGTCATCTACATCGCCGAGACTGATTTCGGTCGCGTCGATGTCTATCGCGCCTTCGCCCAAGCGCTGGGCTTGCCACCCAGCTATCGCCGGGCACAACTCTGGCGCGACCTCAAGACCCACATCCACGATCTGGTAAACGCCAAGCAATTACTGCCGTTGTGGATTCTCGACGAAGCGCAGAATCTGCCGCCCGAATTCTTCCGCGACTTCCCGAGCTTCCTCAACTTCGCCTTCGACTCACGCGATCTGCTCAGCGTCTGGCTGGTCGGCCATCCTGCGCTCGCCCAGCTGCTCGAACGCGCGCCCTATGCCGCACTGCACGGCCGCCTGCGCGCACGCGTGCACCTCGCCCCGATCCTCGAACGCGAGCGCTTCGCCAAGCTGGTCGAATACGGACTGCACAGCGCCGGCTGCAAGCACACCCTGCTGGCCGATTCCGGACTGGAAATCCTGCGCCAGGCCAGCCGTGGCAATCCGCGGCAGGCCAGTCGCATCCTCAACACCGCGCTGCACCTTGCCGTGCCGCGCGGACTCAATCACCTGCCCGATGAACTGCTCCAGCAGGCGATCGAGGAGTTGCGATGAACATCGACTTCGATACCCTGTTCCCCGACGGCATCACCGACGAAACGGCCGCCGCCATCGGCGACCTGCTACACGAGTTCCTCTTTGCCTGGGAGGGCACCTACTTCGCACAACTGCGGCGCCACCCTACCCGCCAACTCGACCTCTTCGACCCCGAAGCACCGTGGCGGTCGCCGCCAAAAAATCCCAGCCAACCGAAGTCCCCCTGAAATCAAGGGCCGTGCCTCTTCCGAAAACAGGCGAGACACGGCCGCCGTTTCATCCTCGAATAGGTCGGGTCCGATCAACCAAATTTGCGCGGGACGTAACAAGAGGTTCACCGCGCTTCTGCACCATGTTTCGGTTGACCTACTACGGGAGTCGTTCTTGGCGCTCAAGCGCAAAGCCGCCCCTGGCGTGGATGGCCTGACATGGCAGGACTGCGAGGCGGCACTGGAAGACAACCTCCACGATTTGCACACACGGGTCCATCGCGGGGCGTACCGGGCACTGCCGGTCCGGCGACGGTACATACCGAAGCCGGGCGGGAAGCAGCGCCCACGGGGGATCGCTGCGCTGGAAGACAAGATCGTCCAGCGTGCGGTAGTCGCCGTACTGAACGCGATTTACGAGGAAGACTTTCGCGGGTTCTCGTATGGTTTCCGACCGGGACGCAGTCAACA
>JBFZDU010000230.1:0-11799 GCA_041307205.1 Gammaproteobacteria bacterium
TGAGGGGACCACGACTTCGGTTTCCTTCGTCTTCGACGTGTTGTTCCCCTATGCCCGGACAAGGCTGCGCAGCTTCCTGGCCAGCCACGCGGACGAGGCGGCGGTGCGCGAGCAGATGGACGCCGTCGCGGTTACCTTGGGCCATGCGCTCGGCGACACCGAGATCGCCACCGAGCTGGAGCGCTGGATCGACGAGGACCGCAAGGCCACACCGCTCAAGGCACTGCAGGGCATGATCTGGGAGGAAGGATTCAACCGGGGCGATTTTACCGGCCACGTCTATCCCGACGCGGCCACCTGCTTGCAGCGCTGGCACGCCGACGGGCTGGCCCTTTACATTTACTCATCCGGTTCTGTCCAGGCGCAGCGGCAGCTGTTCAGCCACAGCGACGCCGGCGACCTGACCCCGCTGTTCAACGGCTACTTCGACACCACGACCGGCCCCAAACGCGAAGCCGCATCCTACCGGCGGATTGCCGCGGAGATTGGACTGCCTGCGGCGCAGGTGCTGTTCTTGTCGGACATCAGCGAAGAACTGGACGCGGCCCGCGCCGCTGGGATGCAGACCACCCGCCTGGTGAGGGACGGGCGGCCGGCGCCGGATGCGGCACATCCGGAAGTGGCCGATTTCTCACAGGTGGCGGTAACTTAGCGGGATCGCTGGGCACCGGGGCGGTGCCGCCCGCCGCAGGAAACCTGCCCTCTGACCGATGGGGTCCGCGCCCCGACGCCTCCGCCGAAGTGCACAGCACCACAATCCCGGCTAAAGCCAATCGGCGGAATAGATCAATTCTCGTTGGAATTGATCGCCATGCGCACCAGCTCGGCCAGCGAACCGGCCTGCATCTTCTCCATAACGCGGGCACGGTGCGCCTCGACGGTCTTCGCCGAGACCCCCAGGGCATTGGCGATTTCCTTGTTGGACTTGCCGTCGGTGACCATTTCCATGACCTCGTGCTCGCGCGGCGTGAGCTGCGCCAGGCGGGCCGCGAGCGCCGCCCGTTCGGCCCGGAACCCACGCCGCCGCTCATCCAGCAACAGGGCATTACGGATGGCGTCCAGCAGCAGCTCATCGTTGAACGGCTTTTCGATGAAATCGACCGCGCCGCTCTTCATGGCACGCACCGCCATATGTACGTCGCCATGGCCGGTGATGATGATCACCGGGATGCGGATGTCATGGGTGTTGAGATACTCCTGCAGCTCCAACCCGCTCATGCCGGGCATACGCACGTCCAGCAACAGGCAGCCGGCACGCCCCGGGTAGTAGCTGTTGAGAAACTCGTCCGCGGAACCGAAACTCTCCACCGCCAGACCGACCGACTCGATCAGCCACTTGAGCGAACTGCGCATCGCGTTGTCGTCGTCGACCACGAACACGGTGGCCTGCACAGTGGAGACTTGGGTTGCATTCATGAGGCTAAACTCTTTACAGACTCGGCCGCGGCCGGCAGTTCCAAAGTAAACGTCGTTCCCTTCCCTGGCAGGGAGTCGGCGCGAATCTTACCATGGTGATTCGCCACGATAGTCTGAGTGATCGCCAACCCCATGCCCATGCCGTCCTTCTTGGTAGTAAAGAAGGGGTCGAAGAGTCGCTCCATGACTTGCGGTCGGATTCCGGGCCCATTGTCGAACACCGCCACGTACACGGCCTCCTGGCCCACCCTGCCACTGGTAATGATCAGGCTGCGCCGTTCAGAAGCAACCTCCTGCAGGGCATCCAGGGCATTGCGCATCAAGTTCAGCATAACCTGCTCGATCTGCACCGCGTCAGCACGAATCAACAGGGGTTGTGGGAACAAGCGGCGCTCCACGACCAGACCGAGCTTGCGGGTCTCGTAGCCGAGAATGGCGCAAACCTCCGCGATCAGCTGGTTCAGATCGGCTTCCTCGCGCACCGGTTGCTGGCGGCTCACCATGCTGCGCAGGCGCTTGATGATCTCCCCGGCGCGATTGGCCTGGGCCGAAATCTGCTGCACCGCTTGCAGCAGGTCGTCCTTGTCGCCCACGCCGAGCTTGAGCCGGCGCGCGATGCCGTTGGCGAAGTTCACAATGGCGGACAGGGGCTGATTGAGTTCATGGGCGATCCCGGTCGCCATCTCGCCCATGGTACTGAGTCGCGCAACGTGGATCAGCTCGTTCTGGCGTCGCCGCGCCTCCTCCTCGGCAGCGCGCATCTTGGTGATGTCGCGGGCGTAGATGTTGACGTAGCCGAGTTCGCGGATCGGCGCCAACAGCAGCGAGTAGATCCCGCCGTCGGTACGCAATTCCAACTCGCGGGTACGCCCTTCGTCCAATACCGCCAGCACCTGGGTCTTCCAATACACCGGCAGGGTCTGCAGGCGATGGCAGCCCCAGTGGCGCAGCAAGGGTTCGCTGGGGCCGTTGGCGTAGATCACCACGCCCGGGCGGTTGACGCGCAGCACCGGAATGGGGCTTTCGCTCGGAATAGCGGCCAGGCTCTTGATCTCGGCCTCCTGGCGCTTGCGGTCCGAAATGTCGTGGATGTAGACCGTGAACAACAGCCGATCGTGCAACAGCATCGGCTTGATCGCCAGTTCCACGGGGAAGCTGGCTCCCTCGTGGTTGAGAGCCCGCAGTTCGAATCGGGCCGGATCGGAGTCGTCGCGGCCGCGCGCCAGGCTTTCATACAGCCGTTGGTTGAAACTCGCCCGCGATTCGGCGGCCAGCAGCAGGGTGTCGATCAGCTTGCCCAAGGCGTCCGCCCGAGCGTGCCCGAAGATCCGCTGCGCAGTGGGGTTGAACTCGATGATCCGGCCGCGCTGGTCGATGGTGATGATGGAATCCAGGGAGGTGTCCATCAGGGCAGCGGTGAGTGCTTCGGACTCGCGCATCTCGGTCTCATGCCGGGCGCGCATCTCCTCGCGCGCCCGCAGCACCAGGGCCACGAAGTCCCGTATCCAGTCTTCCAATATCAACAGCTGGTTACCGCGGGTCACCAGCGGCTGCTCCACGTCCAGGGCACGGCGCGAGAAAGCCGCCACCCGTTGCAGCAGGCGATTCAGCCGACTCGAAAGCAGCACGAACAGCAGCACGAACGCCAGGATGATGATGCCGGACCCGATCAGGCGCTGGCGCCGCTCCAAATCCAGCACCCGTTGTCCGGTGGCTGCAACGCCCGCGCGCGGCACCAGGGTGGCGAACAACAGGTTCAGGTCCGAGTCGTCGTATTCGAAAAACGACTGGGCGGTCACCACGAAATCCGTGCGCAAGCCGGCGAGCCCTGCCCCCGCCGGCAATTGCTCCACATCGCTGCTGGAAAGCACCCGCTGGATATCGGCATCGACCAGTGCCACCAGGGCATCGGACGGCCCGACCCGCTGCTGCGACGCCCCGAGAAACTGACTGTCGATCGGCACCAGCAGCACCAGCGAGCCCATGACTTGGTTGCGGGCGTTCTCTGCCAGCTCCGAAGTGACCAGGTACGGCTTGCCATCCAGCTTGGTCATGTGAGAACGCCCCTGGCTGGCCGCCAAGTAGCGTGCCGCGTCGAGCCACAGTTCCTGCGGCGCCGGCCCCTCCCGCAGCCGGTACTCTTCGCGGATGCGGCCCTGATTGTCCACCAGCAGCAAATGGCTGGGGCGGATCACGCCGCTCCAGATATCCGACTCGGGCAGCCAGGGCGGCGGCCGGCGCGCATACCGGATGACCACGTCCGGCTCGTTGGCATACCAGGTGATCGGGCTGAGGTAATCGGCCATGCGACGGTGGTTGGCCAGCAGGCGGGTCACCACGCTGTAGGATTGCCGGTACCGGTCGAACCCGATCAGGCTTTCGCGGGCCCGCTGATGCAATTGATTGTCCAGTTCCTCGGCGAAGATCTCCGCCATGGCCCGGGTCTGTGCCCGATCCACCGAAACCGATACGGCAAGGCCCGTGACCAGGCCGAACAACAGCGCGAGCAAGGGGATGGGGACTCCCTTGAGCAGGCGCCGCAGCAGCGAACGTTGGACTATGGGCATGGGAACGAATCTGGCCTGGCTGCAAGCATTATGGCCGCGCCCGGCGGACACGCCCAAGCCCACGCCCGTCCGTCCTTGCTCCGGGACCGCGCAAAATTATCGCGCCGATCTTATGTGAATTATTAATTTGTGAGCTTTTCTCATTGTTTTAAAAAAAGAAAGCGACCGAACAGGCCGCTCTATTTGAATGGAATAACAGCTTATCTGCAGCCGTATGCCGTCAGCCGTTAGCAACCCGTCTGGGCGCTGGTGCGTACACAGGCGTCGTCACCTGATTGCCAAGCAGACCACGCAACAGTTCGCGGCAGGCGGGTTCCAGGTCGTCAAACATCAGGCCGAAACCACCGGCCCGCTGGTGTACGACCATGGCCTTCACTTGCACACACGCCAAACCACCGGCCCCGCTCGGGTCGAACGATACCGTCACCGGCGCATTCAATGGCATGACGATGCAATCAGTTTCGACGAACATGCCGCCACATCCAATGTCGACCGTTCGCCCCCTGACCAAGCCGAACCGCGCGCAGGACACGACCACATTGATAGCCATCTGCTTGCGCTCGGTGTATCTGTGCTCCATTGTTCACCCTCCCGTAGCTAGTCGACCCCGGTTTTTGCGTTTATTGTCGGGCCTGAGCCGACAGTATGGACCCGCGATCAAGCGCCTAAAATTCGGATCTTTACTGATAGTCCCCGTAAGTTCCCGTATCTACAGGCCGCGTAGCCGTGACGCCCATCACCAAAATCGACCTCGACCTCGACCAGGCACGCCGCCCCGGACTGCTGCGCCGCTTGGCGGCAATTTTTTACGACAGCCTGATGGTCGCGGGATTAGTGTTACTCGCCTTCACCTTGTTGGTAGTGCCATTGGACCTGGTGGTCGGAAGGGAGCAATCCGAAATCCTGCAGCAGACAACCATCCTCCAGGTGATAAAGCAGACGTTGATTCCGACCGTGATGCTGGCCTTTCACCTCGGGTTCTGGACCCATGGGGGTCAGAGCCTGGGCATGCGCGCCTGGCGACTGCGGGTAGTGCGCTGCGACGGTAGTCCGCTGCGGCTGCGGGATGCCCTGGTACGCTACCTGGCAGCCTGGCTGTCGGCCCTATGCCTGGGGCTGGGCTTTTTGTGGAGCTTGTGGGACCGCGAGGGCTACGCCTGGCACGACCGGCTGTCCGGCACCCGCTTGGTGATGGTGCGCCGCGACGCCTGACCCGACACGGCGCTCGCCGCCCCTTTACGCCACTCGCCGCAGCAGCACTACCGCCACCACCAGGAACACCAGGGGCGGCAGCAGGGATGCGAGCCAGGGGCTGACATCGTAAACCACGGCCACATACGAGAAGCCACGCGTAAGCAGGTAAAACACCGACCCGAGTATGGCTCCGAGGAAGATCCGGTGGCCAATCCCGACGCTGCGCAGGCTGCCCAGCACGAACGGCAGCGCAATGACGACCATGACCAGGGTGGCCAAAGGCGTCGCGATCTTGCCCCAGAATGCGACCTCGTAACCGATCGCGCTCTGCCCGTTCTGATGCATGTAACTGATGTACTGCTGCAGACTCCACAAGGGCAGCATGGCGGGATTGACGACGATGATACGCAGCAGACCCGGGTCGATCAGTGACGACCAGGTGGCGCGCCCCACGTTGCGGCTCTCCACCCCGTCGGCGCCGATGCGGCTTTGCCGGATCCGCTGCAGGACCCAGTTCTCACCGTCGTGTTCGGCATATTCCGCATGCGTGGTCAAGGTCAGCTGCCGATCCGGCCCGAACTCGTAAATGTAGATATCTTCGAGCCGTGCGCCGGGCAGGATCTGGCGGATATTGACGAAGGCCTGGCCGTCGCGCGCCCAGAAGCCATGCCGGGTCCGCAGCGTTACCTGCTGCTTCTGGCGCTCCGCCTTGTATTGCTGCCCGAACTGCTCGGCCGCCGGGGCCAGCAGCTCGCCCACGACGAAGGCGACCAGCATCATGGCCAGCCCGGCCTTGAGCACCGCGAGCACGATCTGGCGCAGCGACAGGCCAGCGGCGCGCATCGCGATCAGCTCGCCGTGATTCGCCAGCGAACCGAGGGCCAGCAGGCTGCCTAGCAAGGCGGCCACGGGAAAGACCTCAAAGGTGAAACGGGGCACGGACAGCATGGCCACCACCAAGGCGTCCAGCGTTCCGTAGTCGCCGACACCGACTTCTTCCAGCTCATCGACCGAGCCCAGGAACACCAATAGCGACAGCAGCACGATCAGGGTCATTGCGGTCGCCTTGATCACGCCCGCGCCGATATACCGCTCCAGCAGGCTCATGTGCACGCCCGCCGCAAGCGCTGCCAACGTTTGGCGAACCAGTGCGAATCCGTGAGGATGACCAGGCCGGCGACCAGCACCATCAGGATGGGAACCCACCACATGCCGAGCCATGCCGGCGTCGTCCCGTTCCCCATCCAGCGCTCCGCCACCCGCTGCAGGTTCATGAACACGAAATAGACCAGGATGGCCAACCCCAGTCGTCCGTATACGCCCTGCCGGGGCATCGACCTGGCCAGCGGCACACTGACCAGCGCGAACGCCAGCACGCCCAGCGGCAGGGACAGCCGGTACTGCAGCTCGGCCCGCTCCGCCAGGCCATCCGACCGCCACAATTCCTGCCAGGGACGGGCGTTCAACGGCAGCGTGCGCGCCACCACCTCTGCCTGGGGAATCCGCAAGGCATACTCCTCGAAGCGCCCCACCGCGAAATCCCCCGACCCGGGGTTGCCCTGGTAACGTCGACCTTCGCGGAGCACGATATAGCGCTCGCCGTTCTGGGGATCGGTCAACTGATAAGCGTGGTCGGCCGTGACCACGCCCAGTTTGCTGTTCTGCCGATGCTGCACGAAGATGCCGCTCAGCCCGCCGCCCGCCGTGGCCTTCTCGGTGAACACCACCGCATCACCCCGACTGAACTCGTAGAACTGCCCGGGGCGCAAACCCGTCACGTCGCTACTGGCCTGATACTGCAGCTTGACCTCTTCAATATAGGTTTTGGCCCAGGGCAGGATGTACATCACCAGGTAGGTGACTGCCAGGGCGAGCGGCAGGGCAGCGAGCATGAACGCGCGGTACACCCGCAGCGTGCCGATCCCGGCCGCTTCCAGCGCGACCATTTCGCTGTCGCGGTACATGCGGCCGAGCACCCAGATGACGGAAAAAAAGAATGCCGGCGGCACCAAGGCACCGAGGGTCTTGAGCAGCTCCAGGCCCACCAGGGTGAACAGCACGTCCTGGGCCAGCAGGCCGGCGGCCACCTTGCCCAACAGCTTCACCAGATTGTTGGCGACCAGCACCATCGCCAACACGCCGACGATCAGGCCGAATGCCTTGAAGACTTCGCGAAACAATAACCGGTCGATGATGGTGAACATGCGGCGGGTCGCTGCTGCAAATTGGCCCTGTTCTCGACCCGGCTTTGCGCTCAAGCCAGGAGGGGTTCCTGTAAACTGCGGCTCAGCCGACATCCTAGCAGATAGGGCCAACGGGCGAATCCGCCACTTTTCAAGGAGGTGCCATGAAGTACAGCGTAAAGACGGGAGAAACCGCCGCCATCCGCACCCAGTGCCTGGTCGTCGGGGTGTTCGCGCCCCGCCAACTGTCGCAGCCCGCCGCCGCCGTGGACGCCGCCAGCGGCGGGGTACTGAGCCGCATGCTGCGCCAAGGCGACATCGACCCGACCCTGGGCAAGACCCAGATGCTGTACGACCTCCCCGGCCTTGGCACTCGCCGCGTCCTGGTCATGGGCCTGGGCGAAGCCAAGGAATTGAACAGCCGCAACCTCGCCAAGGCGGTGGAAGCCGGCGCGCGCCTGCTGGACGCATCCCGCGCCGACGAAGCGGTGTTCGCACTGCCCGATGGTTTCGAGGCAAAGGCCGACCTGTACAAGGCCGTGCGTGACCTGGTGCTGGCGGTCGAGCAAGCTGTCTATCGCTTCGAGCAGTGCCGCTCGGAAGCCGAGCCGCCAAAGTACCCGTTGCAGCGCGTCGCGGTGAGCCTGTCCGACGGCCGGCAAAAATCGGTGGCCGAGCGTGCCCTCGCCCACGGCGCGGCCATGGCCGAGGGCATGCACCTCGCCAAGGACCTGGGCAACCTGCCGGGCAACATCTGCACCCCGTCCTACCTGGCGGACCAGGCACGCGTCCTGGGTCGCAAGTCGCGCCGCCTCAAGATCACGGTGCTGGACGAAAAGGACATGGAGAAGCTCGGCATGGGCGCCTTGCTGTCCGTGTCACGCGGCAGCCGTCAACCGGCCAAGCTGATCGTCATGGAATACAAGGGCGCCAAGCCGGAAAGTAAACCGGTCGCGCTGGTCGGCAAGGGCCTGACCTTCGATGCCGGTGGCATCTCGATTAAACCGGCCGCCAACATGGACGAGATGAAATACGACATGTGTGGCGGTGCCAGCGTGCTGGGCACCATGGCAGCCTGCGTCGCCTTGCAACTGCCGATCAACCTGGTTGGGGTAGTGCCGACTTCGGAAAACCTGCCCGACGGCGCCGCCAACAAGCCCGGCGACATCGTGACCAGCATGTCGGGCCAGACCATAGAGATACTGAATACCGACGCCGAGGGCCGCCTGATCCTGTGCGACGCGCTGACCTATACCGAGCGCTTCGACCCGGCCGCCGTGATCGACATTGCCACCCTCACCGGCGCCTGCGTCGTCGCCCTTGGACACCAGGCATCCGGCCTGCTGGCCAACGACGACGCGCTCGCCGAGGAAGTGCTCGCCGCCGGCCGGCACAGCGGCGACCGCGCCTGGCAGTTGCCGCTGTGGGACGAGTACCAGGAGCAACTCAAAAGCAACTTCGCCGACATGGCCAACATCGGCGGACCGCCCGCCGGCACCATCACCGCGGCCTGCTTTCTTTCCCGCTACGCCAAGAAGTTCAAATGGGCGCACTTGGACATTGCCGGGGTGGCCTGGAAATCAGGTGCGGAAAAGGGCGCCACCGGCCGCCCGGTGCCGCTGCTGACCCAGTTCCTGCTGCAGCGTTGCCGCCTGGCCGAGTAGGTTTCCCCGGGGCATGACCCAGGTCGATTTCTACATCCTGACGCCGCAGGCCGCGGGCGACCGCTTCGGTCTGGCCTGCCGTATCGCCGAGAAGGCCTGGCAGCAGGGGCGCCGGGTGTTGATTCATGCCCCCAGCCTGGCGATGGCGCGGCACCTGGACCGCCTGCTCTGGATCCACCGCGAGCAAAGCTTCATCCCCCACGGCATGCTGGGCACGGCTGACCCGGCCCTGAACCCGATCCTGATCGCGGCCGACACCGAGGCCCCGGACGAACACGACGTGCTGATCAACCTGGCCGACACCGTGCCAGACTATTTCAGCCGCTTCAGCCGGGTCGCCGAGTGCGTCGACAACGATCCACAGGCGCGCGCCTCGGGTCGCGAGCGCTTCCGCTTCTACCGCGATCGCGGCTATCCGCTGCAGACGCACGACATCGAATAGGGTCGCGAGTGCCGTGGCGCGATGGACTTGTCCGGCGCACGGGCCGAGGCCAGGGACGCCAATCAGCGCGAAAGCGGCTTACCCCGCCAGTGTCGTCGGTTGGAAAAAAGGGGCCGAATGGCCCCTTTTTGCACTGTGCGTCGATCCCTGATCAGGCCTCGGCCTCGGAACTCACCGCCTTCATGCTCAGCCGGATCCGTCCCTGCTTGTCGACTTCCAGGACCTTGACCTTGATGACATCGCCTTCGGACAACTTGTCGCTCACTTTTTCGACCCGTTCGTCGCAGATCTGCGAAATGTGCACCAGGCCGTCCTTGCCGGGCAGGATGGTGACAAAGGCCCCGAAGTCCATCAAGCGGGCGACCCGCCCTTCGTAGATCTTGCCGACCTCGACGTCCGCGGTGATCAACTCGATGCGCTTGCGCGCCTCCTCGCCGGCCCGCTTGTCCACCGAGAACACCTTGACCATGCCGTCGTCGGAAATATCAATGGTCGCGCCGGTCTCCTCGGTGATGCCACGGATGGTGACGCCGCCCTTGCCGATGACATCCCGGATCTTGTCGGGATCGATCTTGAAGGAAATGATGCGCGGCGCATGCTCGGACATCTGGGTGCGCGGCGCGGCAATCGCCTTGTTCATCTCATTCAGGATGTGCAGCCGGGCGGCCTTGGCCTGATCCAGCGCGATCTCCATGATCTCGCGGGTGATGCCGTCGATCTTGATGTCCATCTGCAAGGCGTTGACGCCGGTCGAGGTGCCCGCGACCTTGAAATCCATGTCGCCGAGGTGGTCCTCGTCGCCCATGATGTCGGTGAGCACGGCGAACTGCTCGCCCTCTTTGATCAGGCCCATCGCCACACCCGCCACCGGACCCTTGACCGGCACGCCGGCGTCCATCAGCGACAGGCTGGTGCCGCACACCGACGCCATCGAGGACGAGCCGTTCGATTCGGTAATCTCGGAGACCACGCGGATCGAATACGGGAAAGTCTCCATGTCGGGCATGCAGGCCAGCACCCCGCGTTTGGCGAGGCGGCCATGGCCGATCTCGCGCCGCTTGGGCGAACCGACCCGACCGATTTCGCCGACGCAGAATGGCGGGAAGTTGTAGTGCAGCATGAAGGCTTCGCGGCGCTCGCCCTCGAGCGCGTCGATGATCTGCGAATCGCGCTCGGTGCCCAGGGTGGTAATCACCAGCGCCTGGGTTTCACCGCGGGTGAACAAGGCCGAACCGTGGGTCCGCGGCAGCACCCCGGTGCGGATGTAGATCGGCCGCACGGTGCGGTTGTCGCGACCATCGATGCGCGGCTGACCGGCTAGGATGCGACCGCGCACGATCTTCTTCTTCAGCTTCTCGACCGCGTCCTTGACCTGAGCTTCGGTCCAGCGCGGCGCATCGCCACCGCACAGCTTGGCCACGGTGGCCGCTGCGACCGCATCGGCGCGCGCGTAGCGCTCCAGTTTGTCGGCAACCGTGTAGGCCTCGCCCAAACCGGCTTCGGCCTCGGCGGCCACCGCTGCGTTCAACTCGGTGTTCACGGTTGGCGCTTTCCAGCTCAACTGCGCCTTGGTGACCTCGGCCGCCAGTTCCCGAATGGCCTGGATGGCCACCTGCATCTGTTCATGGCCGAACAGCACCGCGCCCAACATCACCTCTTCGGTGAGTTGGCGCGCCTCGGACTCGACCATGAGCACGGCGTTGGCGGTGCCGGCAACGATCAAGTCGAGATCGGTGCTGTCGCTCAGGCCGGTGGCCGGCGGATTGAGCAGGTAGCGGCCATCCTTGTAACCGACCCGCACGGCGCCCACCGGACCCTGGAAGGGCAGGCCCGAGATCGCCAGCGCGGCGGACACCCCCAGCAGCGACGGGATTTCCGGATCGACTTCGGCATTGAGTGACTTGACCGTGGCGATTACCTGCACCTCGTGATTGAACCCCTTGGGGAACAACGGGCGGATCGGCCGGTCAATCAGGCGCGAGGTCAGGATCTCCTTTTCGGAGGGCCGGCCCTCGCGGCGGAAGAACCCGCCCGGAATGCGCCCGGCGGCGTAGGTCTTTTCCTGGTAATCGACGGTCAGCGGGAAGAAGTCCCGGCCCTCGTCGGCGCTCTTGCTGGCGACCACGGTGCACAGCACCACGGTGTCGCCCATGTTGATGAGGACGGCACCGTCCGCCTGGCGGGCGATTTCACCGGTCTCCATGACGACCTGATGATCGCCGAACTGGAAGGATTTTCTGATTGGGGTCACTGGCGATTCCTCGAAGCCTTGTGGGCGGGATTAACGACGCAAGCCAAGGCGCTGAATGAGATCGCGAGATCGGAAGAGCACA
>JBFZDU010000231.1:0-10148 GCA_041307205.1 Gammaproteobacteria bacterium
CACCGTCCAGCGTCCAGGTGTAACCGAACAGGCTCACCTGCTCGCGGTCCAGGGCATGCAGCGCCCCGCTCACCAGCGTCACCACCACCATGCCCACGCCTAGCAGACCGATGAACAGGAACGGAATCAGGACCGAGGTCAGGAAATGGCGGCGGTGTATCTCCACCCGATGGAAGAAGATCACCGACATGGCCTTTTCCAGCACGGTGAAGGCCATGGTGGCGAAAAAGATCAATACCAGGGTGCCCACCCAGCCGACCAGGCCGCGATATTGCAGAAAGTCCTCGATCTGGCCGGTCAGTGCATCCGCCTTGACCGGCAGGATGAACTCCAGGTGGGTGCGCACACTGTCGAGCAGGGCGTCCACCGCCATGAACTGCGACAGGGCGACCAGCAGCAAGGCCAGCAGGGGTACGATCGACAACAGCCCGTAGTACGCCACGGCACCGGACAACAACATACCCTGATTGCGCTGGAAACCCTTGACGACCCGCAGAAAGAAGCACCAGGGCCGCTCCACCAGGCAGGCCGCGGCGCGCCGCACCAGGGTTGGCTGGACTGCCGATTCTCGCTGCGGCATGGGCGTGACCCTGGTTCCTGCGTTCGGGGGGAAATCGACAGCTGCAGCATAGCCCATCGCGCAGTCCGGCCGCGACGCACCCCCAAGACCCTGCAGCGGCGAGGGTTGCAGCACGTCCTCATCCCGGCACAATCGCCGCATGAGCAGCACCCCCCGCCCCACCGATATCGTCCTGCACCAGCAATCGCACCGGCTGGAGATCAGTTTCGACGACGGCGCCCGCTTCGATTATCCCTGCGAACTACTACGCGTGTACTCACCCTCTGCCGAAGTGCGCGGGCACTGGGGTCAGCGGGCCAAGCTGCAGTTGGACAAGCAGGACGTGAACATCACCGAGATCCGGCCGGTTGGCCAGTACGCGATCAAGATCGTGTTCGACGACGGCCACGACTCCGGTCTGTTCGACTGGGCTTACCTGTACGACCTCGGTCGCAAGCAGGCGATCTACTGGACTGAGTATCTCGAGAAGCTCCAGGCGGCCGGGCATGCACGCCGCGCCCCAAACTGGCAGGCCAACCGCGCCGACTGATCAGGCGAACAGGTCGAGCCGCGGCGCCGCAGCTGCCGCCGTTGTCCCGCCGGCGCGCTCAGTTGCCATTTGGCGCTGCAGTTCCGCGCGTGCTTGCGCCGCCGCAGCCGCCGCCTCTGCCGCTATGGCACGATCCTGGGATGAGGGTTCGGCCGGCGCCATGGCGGCCCGGCGGACGACTTCCATCTTGCGCAGCGTGGCCGCGGGGTCGCCCGGCACCGGCGCGGTGTCGATCTGGACTTCACCGCCGACCGCGTAATTGCGGCCATCCGGTCCACGTTGATAGTCGTAACTGGGGCCACCACGGGCATAGCCGCCAGCCGCCGCCGCATGGGCCTGCTCGTGGGCACGGACTTCGCGGTCGCGCTGGCGCAACGCCTGCACCTGGCGCAGTTCCGCCTCGGACAGTGTCATGCGCGTGGTGTTTTCCGACGCCGCCCTGGTCGGTTCCGCGGGAGCCGGGCGCCCGGACTCCGGCCCCGGGTCCACCGGGTCAGCGACAGCACCCGATGACCCGGGTGCGGCAGCCGGACGCAGCGGAAAGGTCGGGTTCAGGCTGACTTGCATGGGCGTACCCGAGATTGCATCCTGCCTACACTAGTGACCGCACGGCACCACACTTTAGCTTGAGCGCCACGGATCACCACCTCTCCCTCCCCCGAAATGGGGTTAAGGCAGTATGGTAGTGCCGGCAACAATGACCGCCTGACCGGACCTGCGTATGCCACCTACCGCCATCGTCTGGTTTCGCCGCGACCTGCGCCTCGCCGACCATCCCGCCCTGCATGCGGCCGCTGCGGACGGCGCTGTGGTCGTGCCCGTCTATATCGACTCGCCCGCTGAGGAAGCGCCCTGGCCGCCCGGCGCCGCCAGCCGCTGGTGGCTGCACCATGCCTTGACTGACCTGGCGCAGGCACTACAAGGTAGCGGCACGCGATTGCTGTTGCGCCGCGGCCCGAGCCTGCAGGCCCTGCAGCAACTGGTCGCCGAGACCGGCGCCACCGCGTTGCACTGGAACCGCCTGTACGACCCGGCGACCCTGGCGCGCGATCAGGCAGTGAAGTCTTGGGCCAAGGCGACCGGCCTGCAAGTACGCAGCCACAACGCCGCGCTGCTGCACGAGCCCTGGACCCTGACCACCGGCAAGGGCGGGGCCTACCGGGTGTTCACGCCGTTCTGGAAGGCTTGCCTGGCGGCGCCTGCCGCGCCGCCCCCCCTGCCCGCTCCGGTGCGTTTGCCGCCGCCACCGCCCCACCTCGCCTCCCTCCCGCTCGCCGCACTCGGCCTGTTGCCGCGCAACCGCTGGGATGCCGGGCTGGCGCAGGCCTGGACGCCCGGCGAGGCGGGCGCCGTCGCGGCGCTCAACGCCTTCTTCGACACGGCCGCCGCTGACTACGGGGTCGCACGCGACCTGCCTGGCGCGGCGGGCACGTCGCGCCTGTCACCGCACCTGCATTTCGGGGAACTGAGCCCGCGCCAGGTGCTGCAGGCCTGCCGCAATGCCGGCGAGTCCGCCGGCAGCGCCTCCTTCACCCGCCAGTTGTACTGGCGCGAGTTCGCGCATCACCTGCTCTACCACTTCCCGCACACCACCGATACGCCGCTGGACCCGCGGTTCAAGGCGTTCCCCTGGGCCGGCGACCCGGCCGCCGGGCTGACGGCCTGGCAGCGCGGCCGCACCGGGTTTCCGTTGGTCGATGCCGGCATGCGCGAACTGTGGCACACGGGCTGGATGCACAACCGCGTGCGGATGTTGGCCGCGTCGTTCCTAATCAAGAACCTGCTCATCCCCTGGCAGCAGGGCGCGCACTGGTTCTGGGATACCCTGGTGGACGCCGATCTGGCCAACAACACCCTGGGCTGGCAGTGGACCGCCGGTTGCGGCGCCGACGCGGCGCCTTACTTCCGAATCTTCAACCCGGTACTGCAGGGGCAGCGTTTCGACCCGGACGGGGCTTATGTCCGCCGCTGGCTGCCGGAACTGGCCCGCCTGCCGGACCGCTGGCTGCATCGGCCGTGGGAAGCACCGCGCACCGTACTGGAGACTGCCGGGGTACGCCTCGGCCGCGACTATCCAGCGCCAATCCTCGACCTTGGCGCCAGCCGCCGGCGTGCCCTGACGCTTTGGGACGCGCTCAAGCGCCGCTAAGGGCGGCTCAGCGGGCAATCACCGGCACCCCGATCAACCAGCCGTGCGTCCCCATCACAAACGCGACATAAATGCCGATGCCGACGACCACGGCGATGATGTCGTTCAGCCCCGACCGCGGGGCGCCGGGAACTGGCCTGGGGCTGCGACGCTTCAGCGAGATCCGGTCCACCACCGCCCAGGCCAGAAAAGCCCCGAACAACAGGACATCGGCCAGCATCCCGTTCGCCAGCAGGTGCGCGACCGCCCACAGCTTGACGCTCACCAGCATCGGGTGCTTGACCGCCGCCTGGATGCGCCCCGGCAAGTAAGTGGCAAGCAGCAGCGGGAACACCGGCACCAGCAGCAACATCGCCAGGTGCCGCAGCCAGGCCGGCGGCACGTACAGCACCACCGGTTCCTGCCGCGCCAGGCCGTAACCCCAGACGATCAGCACCAGGCCGGCGCTGGCCGCCAGCGCATACAAGCTCTGCCAGGGCACCAGGCCCAGCCGCGCCACCATGCGGTCGCGCCAGGGTTCGTTGACGATCGAAATAGAGTGAACAGCGAAAAAGACAATGAGTCCGGCGAGCAGCACGGTCATCTACCAATCCTCGGTTGAATTGCCCGGGCAGCTTAGCACGCGGTCCGCGGTGCCCTGCCGGGCATGCGGCCGCGCTTATCGCGGCCCGGTTTCAATCAGATTGGCATATCCCAAGCGGTCCAGGCCCGCTCTCAAGGCAGCGAACGCCGGCCCCAGGTCGCCGCAGCCGCGAAAACCCAGTTCCACCGCCGGGGGATCACCCAGCCGCGGCAGGCTGAACAGCTTGTGCTCGGGAAACTCCGCGACCAACTGCTCCATCAGCTCGACCAGCGGACTCTCGGTCACGCCGGTCACCAGCAGAGAGCGTTCCTGTACCCGGGGCTGTGCCTCGCCATACCAGGTGTCCAGTACCCAGGCCGCCATCGGATGGGCCATGTCGGGGAAGCCCGGGACGAAGTAATGCCGGCGGATGGCGAAACCAGGGATGCGGTTGTAGGGGTTGGGAATCAGTTCGGCGCCGGCCGGCAGCTCGGCCATGCGGATGCGGACCGGGTAGGCCGCGGCGCCAAAACGTCCCTCGATCTCGGCCACCGCGCCCGGGTGACTTAGCAGCGGCACGGCGGCTGCGGCGGCCGCACAGCCCCGGGTGTAATCATCGGGTGTCGCACCAATACCGCCGCAACAGAACACCGGGCGGCCCTCGGCCATGCTGGCGTGCAGACGTTCGGTCAAAAACCCTGGATCGTCGGGCAGCACCTGGAACCACGCCAATCCGAAACCGCGCTCCGCCAACAAACTGCGAATGCCGTCGAAATGCCGATCGCGACGCTTGCCGCTGAGAATCTCGTCGCCGACGACGATCAGACCGAAGCTCTCGGAGACACTCATATAGCGTTGCGCAGGCCAAGGTCGTCGGGATAGGGCGCAAAGTACCACTGATCGCGAATATAGGGATCGGGCGCGCGGCGGAAGTGGTGGCGCAGCAGTGCCATGGGCACGACGAAGGGCACATCGCCGCGCCGGTAGGCCTCGATGCTCGCCGCCAGCTCCTGCTTGTCACCGACGTCGAGGCTGCGCTTGAGATAGCCCTGCATGTGCTGCAGCACATTGACGTGGCGGGCGCGATTGACGCGGCGGGCGAGCGCCGTCATCAGTTCGGCCTCGTAGGCCTCCGCCACCTGGCCGAGCTCCACGCCTTTGAGCTGCGCGAGCATCCTCCCCATGCGCTGATAGGCCGCCTGCGAGTGCGCCATCACCATGTACTTGTGCCGGGCGTGAAACCAGATCAGGTCCGCGGCGCTCAACTGGCCGCGTCGCAGCTGCTGCCAGCGCTGGTAGACGAAAACCCGGTTGACGAAATTCTCGCGCAGCAACGGGTCGTGCAGTCGGCCCTCCTCCTCGACCGGCAGGTGCGGCTTGGCCGCCATGATCACCCGCGCGTAGACGCCCACCCCTTTGTTGCTGGCCATGCCCTTTTCGCCATAGACCTTCACCCGCTCCATGCCGCAACTCGGCGACTTGCTCTTGAACACATAGCCGCTGACATCATCCAGTTGCCCCAGGGTCTCGAAGGCGCAGGACGCCAGGCGCTCGGTCACGTCCAGCCCCGGGTCCTTCACACCCACCGCCCGCGCGACATCCGGCTCGCCCACCAAGCGGATCGGCGGCCGCGGGATGCCGAGACCGATCGCAACCTCGGGGCAGAAGGGGCGGAAATCGACGTAGCGGCCGAACTGATCGACCAGCCAGGCATCGCGCTTGTGCGCGCCGTCGAAGCGCACCGGCTGGCCGAGCAGGCAACTGCTGATGGCGATCACCGGCTTGCCCGGCGGCGGCGCTGCCGTGCCCGCCGCGCGGGATCCCTTCACCATCGAACCTCCTTAAGCGCACCCCTGGCACGGACCCGATACAGCGCCATGACGGCGCAGCTGACTACCCGGCCGCACCGGGCAGAGCGACCTCGGCAGGGCGCTTGCCCGGTGACTTTGCGGCCTTGGGTCAGCCCGCGGCTATTCGGGCAGGCGGGGCTGCGACTTGCCCCCGGAACCGGCGGACGGATTCACGACGATGGTGCTGGGCTGGCCGTAGCCGGGATACCCGCCCCAACCCCCACCATAGGGGCCATAGCCGCCGTAAGGGCCATAAGGGCCGCCGTAGCCGTAGGGTCCGCCACCGTAGCGATAGCGGTCGTAGTAGTAGTCGTCATCGCCGCCGCGGTTGTTGAACCAGCGCGACGGATTCATCATGTCGAACATGCCCGCTTGGACAGCGCCCCCGGTCGTCAATCCACCCAGGGCCAAGGTGGCCGCCATTGCTGCCAGGACAAATTTGCGTTGCATCACAGGTTTGTATCCTCTGTCTTTTCGTGTCGAGCGAAACTCGGGATGGGGACGTTAAACTCAAACGCTTTTCAGGCTGACGGCAGGCCGGCGTCGCTACCCGCTGTGCCGCGACCGAGAATACCGCGTGTCCTGCACTTTCGAAACTATAGACAATTTTGACAGCCATAATCCGCCTGACTATTGTCCTGCAATACCTGCGCGACGGCATCGTCGGCAAGCGGCCAGCACTGCATCGGCGGGTAAGCAGGCCAGCGGTCTGCGCGGTACCCAAATCCGGCCCTGCGTCAGTTCCCGAGGCCCGGGCGACGTCGAGGCGAAACGATCCGATTATCAGCCGATGAGGGGGACAAAATGAAAAGATGGCTCGCTTGCCTGTTGGCGGCCCTGCCGATGGCGGACCTGGCGGCCGACTACCAGTCGACGACTTTGGTCCAGACCGGGCAGTTGCGCGAAAGCGATCTGATTGTGCGTACCGTGACGGACCTCGAGAACAACAGTGTGTGCCTCGCGTTCTACATCCGCACCGTGGGCACCAGCCCGGCCATGACCTGTTACGACGCGGTTCCCGGGTTCCGCTCGGAACTCCACCAGGTCGGGCACTTCACCGACGGCAAGCTGGTGGTGCGCAAGCTGCACGACTCGGTGAACCACGTGTCCTGCCTGGTCGCCTATGCCAGCACCGAAGGCACCTCGCCGGTGATCGAATGTTACAAGAGCCGGGAACCCGCCAAGCGGGCGATCGTACGCAAGGGCCACCTGCAGCAGGGCGACCTGCACGTACACCGCATCGTCGATCCGGAAACCACCAAGACCTGCCTGGTGGCCTATGTGGCGGTTGGCGGCACCTCACCGGCGCTGACCTGTTACGACAGCGTTGGTAACGGCCAGGGCGGACTCGAACAGACCGGCGAATTGCGCGAAGGCGACCTGCTGGTGCGCAAGATTCGCGACAACGACAATCGCAAGGAATGCATGATCACCTACGTCAGCACCGAGGGCACCTCGCCCTTCGTGTATTGCCTCGACAAGGTCGCCGGACTCCCCGCCGGTCAAGCGGCGGCAGCCCCGGCGCCGGCCCCCGCACCGGCCGTGCGCTTCATGCCGGCGCCGACGCGCTGAGCCACCCGCCGGCAACCCATGACAGTGCGGGCCGCATCACGGTGGCCCGCACTGTTGCTCGACTTGGCACGCGGATCCGGGGTTCAAGACACCCAGGCGGCGCGGCGCGCTTACGCCGATCTGGCCCGGCGCCGCGCTGCCACCCGCAAGCGCAGGGCATTGAGCTTGATGAAGCCTTCCGCGTCCTTCTGGTTGTAGGCGCCCGCGTCGTCCTCGAAGGTGGCGATCGACTCGTCGAACAGGCTGTCCGTTTCAGACTTGCGGCCGGCGACGCTGACGTTGCCCTTGTACAGTTTCATGCGCACCACCCCGTTGACCACCTGCTGGGTCCGGTCGATCAGCGCCTGCAGGGCCTCGCGCTCGGGGCTCCACCAGTAGCCGTTGTAAATCAGGGCGGCATACTTGGGCATCAGTTCATCCTTGAGGTGCGCCGACTCGCGATCCAGGGTCAGCGACTCCATCGCGCGGTGGGCCTTGAGCATGACGGTCCCGGCGGGGGTCTCGTAGCAACCGCGCGATTTCATGCCCACGTAGCGGTTCTCGACGATGTCGTCGCGGCCGATGCCGTTGGCGCCCGCCACCTGGTTCAGGTACTCCATGACGCTCGCCGCCGACATGGGCTTGCCGTCGATGGCGACGATGTCGCCCTTGGCGAAGCTCAGTTCCACATAGGTGGGCTGGTCGGGCGCCTTCTCGGGCGCGACGCTCCAGCGCCACATGTCCTCCTCGGGCTCGGCCCAGGGATCCTCCAGCACGCCGCCCTCGTAGGAGATGTGCAGCAGGTTGGCATCCATCGAATACGGCGACTTCTTGCCCGCCTTGGCGAAGTCGACGGGGATGCCGTGTTCCTTCGCGTAGGCCATGAGCTTCTCGCGCGACAGCAGGTCCCACTCGCGCCAGGGCGCAATCACCTTGACGTCGGGCTTGAGCGCGTAGGCACCCAGCTCGAACCGCACCTGGTCGTTGCCTTTGCCGGTGGCACCGTGCGAGATCGCGTCGGCGCCGGTCGCGTTGGCGATTTCCACCAGGCGCTTGGCGATCAGCGGCCGCGCGATCGAGGTGCCGAGCAGATACTCGCCCTCGTAGACCGCATTGGCCCGGAACATGGGGAATACGTAGTCACGGGCGAACTCCTCGCGCAGGTCCTCGACATAGATCTCGCGGATACCCGCGGCCTCTGCCTTGGCGCGCGCCGGCGCCACCTCCTCGCCCTGGCCGATGTCGGCGGTGAAGGTAACCACCTCGCAGCCGTAGATGTCCTGCAGCCACTTGAGAATGATGGAGGTATCCAGTCCGCCGGAGTAAGCCAGGACCACCTTCTTGATATCGGATCGGGACATGACGCGCACCTGTGCGGGGGAAAAAGAGGCGCGGATTATAGCGCGGCGACGCCCGGGGCGGCGCGGCCGGCCACCCACTCCACCCCTCAGGCCAGGAATGCGTCGACCGCCCGGACGAACGCCTCGGGCTGGTTCGCGTACAGCCAGTGGCCGGCCCCGACCAAGGCCCGCAGCCGCGCAAAGGGGAAGTAGGCGCGGATCTGCGGCTCGTGCGCGGGCAGCACATAGTCCGACTGGCCGCCGTAGAGAAACAGCGCCGGCCCGGGAAACTGCGTGTCCGGCGGCGGCACGGGAAAGTCGCTGATCTGCTGCAGGCCGGCGGTCAATGCCGGCAGATTCACCCGCCACTGCCAGGTGCCATCCCCGCCACGCACCAGGTTCTGCAACAGGTAGCCGCGCACGGCGGCATCCGGCACCGCGGCCGCCAGGCGGTGGTCGACAGCGCGGCGATCCGCGAGTTGGTTCAGGGGCAGGGCACCGAGCACGCCCAGCAGGCCGTCGAAGCGGTTCGGGTAGCGCACCGGCGCGATATCCGCCACCACCAGCCGCTCGACCACTGCGGGCCGGGTCAACGCCAGCCACATGGCCAGCTTGCCGCCCATGCTGTGGCCGATCACCGCCACGCGCTCCAGCCCGAGCTGCACCAGCAGTTCCTGCACATCGCCTGCCAGGGCCGGATAGGAGACATCGTCGGCGTGCGGCGAACGCCCGTGGTTGCGCAAGTCCGGCACGATCACGCGGCGCCCGCCCGCCAGTGCCCGGGCAATGCCGTGCCAGTTGCCGCCGGACCCCAACAGCCCGTGCAACAGCAACAGCGGCACGAACGGCGCCGCCGGCTCGCCATAGTCCCGAAAATACAACTGCACGCCACCTCCGGCGCGGGCCACCGACACCTGCGGGTAACGGTAGCAGGATCGACCGTCAGTCGCTGCACCCACCACCGACTTGCCGGCACGGCACGTTTGGCATAGTTTGCCCGGCAGACCTCAACGCGGACCGCTTATGCGATTTTCTGTGTCAGTCCTCCTGCTGGCGGCTGCCGTCACTGCTTGGGCCGCCCAGTACGACCTGCCCCTGCCCGGCAGCGACCTGATCGGCGAGCTCTACCAGGTACGGGTACAGCCCGGCGAGACTCTGCTCGATGTCGCCCGCGAACAGGGCATAGGCCAGGACGAGCTGCTGCTGGCCAATCCCGACCTCGACCGTTGGCTGCCAACCCCCGGGGCGGAGGTCGTGATCCCGGCCCGGCACATCCTCCCCGATGCACCGCGCGAAGGACTGGTGCTGAATCTCCCGGAGATGCGCCTGTACCACTACCTGCCGACCCGTCCCGAACAGACGCCGGTGGTAGTGACCTACCCGATCAGCGTCGGCCGCATGGACTGGAAAACGCCGCTCGGTCAAACCCGGATCGTGCGCAAGCAAAAGGACCCCACCTGGTATCCCCCGGCGTCGGTGCGGGCGGAAGCAGCCAGTGGGGAGCATGAGCCCGTGCCCGACGCCGTCCCGCCGGGCCCGGACAATCCGCTGGGCAAGTATGCCCTGCGTCTGGGCTTACCGGCCTAC